>DCFS01000309.1:816-11666 GCA_002319875.1 Treponema sp. UBA1798
TCTATCATGGACTGCTGCAGTATTGATGTCCCGTTTACCGTATAGACAATCCTGTATTTCAGTGGTGATTTCCGTATCGTATCCAGGAAACCTCTGGTGCGCAGATCTGTTGAATTAATGCCTCTGTCATAAAGAATAACGATCTTTGCAGTATGCCGTTTTTCTATGAGATCTCTCCCGATCAGGACGCCGGCACCATAATTATCCGAAAGAATAACACTTGCGGCCAGTTCATCATGGTAAACATCAGTATCAACAACGATAAACGGTACGGATCTATCATGGCATTTCTGCAATGCCGGAGTAATGCTTTTCCAGTCAACAGGATTAATAAAAATCAGATCCACTCCCATCGCCAGCATATCCATAATCTGATTATTCTGCTTCTGCTGGTTTTGCGCCGGATCGCGCGTTATAAGCTGATCGCCATTCGATTCAACAATGTCCTCTATCGCCGTATTCAGTATTTCAAAATACTGGTTATCCATGGTCATATAGGTAGCACCGAATTTCCGCGGCAGATGATTCTTTCTGACGGGATACTGAAGAACAAAAACAAACAGGCCTGTCGCACAAGATCCAACTGTAATGAACATCAGTAAATACAACAACAGCTGTTTGTTTTTTCTCCAGTCAGCTTTCATGATATATGTTTTTCCCTGCCGCGCATAAGTATATCATGAAAAAATGAAAAAGCAAAAATAAACAGGGTCTGCGCAACGACGGTATACCATTATCATGGGAAAAATCCGCTTTCAGTCAGTAATTTTATTCGATCGGCAGAAAAGCGATTTTCTATTCCATCTTTTATTTATAAAGTAAAACAATTATACTGAAGTCAGAGGTAACTTTTCTATTATGAAAAAAAATTTCAAAATTTTAGTGATGCTGATACTCTCTGCCACCGTATTGGCAGGGTGTACGGAAAAAAGGTATAAGGAAGGTACGTATTCTTCAACAGGAAAAGGCTTTGGCGGTAACATCACCGTAACAATGCAATTCAGTAAAACTGCAATTACCGATGTAAAAATAACCGGTGAAAAAGAAACGCCCGCAATGGGCGGACGGGCTGTCAGTGAGCTGCCTGCAAAAATACTGAAAGCCCAGTCTTCTGAAGTGGATGGTATTTCCGGTGCTACGATATCCAGCACTGCAATAAAAACGGCAGCTGCAGCATGTATTACACAAGCTTCCGGAAAATCAGGTAAAGCAGAAAAACTGCATGGTTATAAACCCGGTACGTATGAAAGTACGGTACGCGGACATAATGCAGCTATTACAGTCGCAACGACGTTCAGCAAGTCGGCTATCACCGGCATTGTCGTCAAGGACCAGCATGAAACAAAGCGGGTCGGAGAAGTCGCGCTTGCTGAAATGCCGAAAAAAATCCTCGCAGCCCAGAGTCTCGGAGTGGACAGTGTTTCCGGAGCAACTGTCACTTCGCTGGCAATAAAAAATGCAGTTGCCGATTGTGCACGGCAGGCAGGCGAAAATTCAGAAGCACTCTATAACGTTCCGGTTGCCCGGCAGAAAAAGGCTGACGAAACATATACCTACGACGTCGTCGTTGTGGGAGGCGGACTTGCCGGCATGACAGCAGCATCAAAGGCCCACGAGCAGGGTGTAAAAGTCGCTTTGATAGAAAAACTCGGACTCCTCGGGGGCAGTTCCGTCAATACCAGCGGAGTCTGGCAGGGAAACCCGGACAATGACGACAAGGAGAAAGAAGCCTGGATTCAGTCATGGCTTAATTCCCAGAAAGAAGTCACGGCAGTCGGATATCCCCGGGAGGACATGATACGCGCAACCGCGGATATCAGTTACGACTCAATTGAGTTTCTTCATAAAATCGGACTGGATACAACGATACGGCATGAAGTCGGGCTTGATAAAACAGCACTCAGCACGGGCGGTAATAAGCAATCCGGAAGTATTGCTTCAACGACATACGTGATACCAGACGTTCAGGATACAAAACGGGGCTGGAAAATCTGCGAAGTACTCAATGACTATCTCGTAAAAGAAGGTGTGGATATTTATCTGAATACTCCGGGTACAAAACTCCTGACCAACAGTGACGGATCTATTGCCGGTGTCGTTTCGGAAACACAAAGCGGAACGAAGACCTTCAATGCAAAAGCGGTAATTCTTGCAACCGGCGGTTATCATCAGAATCAGAAAATGATGGAAAAATATATGCCGATATCGGCAGGAAACTATTCGGCAAGTTCCATCGGAAATACCGGAGACGCAATCACAATGGGTAGCGCAATCGGTGCAAAAGTCTATGACAATCAGGTTGTTTTCGGCGGCTATTTTGTATTTAATCCGAAAGACATATACCGCGGAGGTTATGCCTACAGCGATACGGTTCCGAACAGTCTGTATGTTTCCAAATACGGCGACCGCCGTTTCAAGGAAGACGGCCATGCATATTCTTCAACGGCGATGTACAATATTTACGGCGAACCGACTTTCGTCTGGGATATTCTCGACAGTAAGACTGTTAAGGATATCGCCATACGGACGGATCTATACACGATCGGAGCTGACGAAATCCTCCAAAACAAGGATCACCTTTATGAAGTGTATAAAGCGGATACACTACCGGAACTTGCAGAGAAGATCGGTGTTATCCCGACTCTGTTTCTGAAGACCGTAAGCCGCTATAATGAACTGTGTGCACAGGGGAAAGACACCGACTGGGGAAAAGCGCCAAATCTCCTTGAAAAAATTGATCAGGGTCCGTTCTACGCTATAAAAGGATATTCCTGCGACCGCAGTACCGTGGGCGGAATCGTCACGAATACCAAAAGTGAAGTAATGGCGGAAAACGGATCGGTTATTCCCGGTCTGTATGCTGCAGGAGATGCTTCCAACAGGGCTTTTTACGGCGGAGCATATCTGGGTGCAACAGGACTTACCGTGGCCAGTACGCGCGGATATATGTCCGGACAGAACGCGGCTCTTTATGTGAAATCAAAATAACTTATCTATTCCATCAGCACGGTAAAAGGCTGCCGGAATAGATATTGCCGGCAGCCTTTCTATTGGAAAAGTTATATTTCAGAAACAAATATTTTTTCGATCGAACCTTCCTTCATTACAGTTTTCATTTAAGCTTTCCGGCTTTTTCAAAATGATGAGGATGGCCGAATCCACCGTGATAGAGGCAAGTCCGTGATGCCTGTTCTGCCGCATACAGCAGTGACTTTTCCATCGCCTTCGATTCATGATATGCGGTAAGAAAACCGGCTATGAAGCTGTCACCAGCCCCCATCGTATCAACTACATCGATGGGAACAGCCTTCTGATGATAAACGCGTAAACCGTCGGAAAATACGGCGCCCTTTGCACCCTGTGTACATCCTACGACTTTACAACCGTTGTCATGGCAAAGTTGCATAAGCTGCAGGATTTCCTTTTCTGAAAGATCCGAGGCAGAAAAAAAGGCATATTCCAGATATTTACAAACTGAAGCAATATACGGCACGTCCCGGTGCTCTGAAAAATCAAATGAAATCGGACATACCTCTTTTATACACGCTAACTGGCCTTCCATATGGGAAAAACAGCTCGTATGACATAGTGCAAAATTATCCAGATATTTGATATCTTCAGGAACCAGCTGCAGTGAAACGTTTTTCTGTACTGCCTCCGAAGGTCCCGGTACAAAAATCCGGTCTCCGGTTTCGCTGAGACGTACGCCGGGAGACCCGCTCACTCCCAGCATGGTTCTGCTTCTCTGCCATTCAATACCTTCCAAGTCCAGACTTCTCTTGATATGAGCACCCTTTTCATCACTGGCAAAAATACCAATATAGCCGACACGAGTACAGCCGTTTCGTTTACATTGAACAGCCACATTTACTGCGTTTCCGCCCGGATAGTACACACCCTGATCATAGTAACAGTCAACGACATTGTCACCTACAGCGACTACATTCATTTTCGTTTCTCCTATTAACCTTTGACAGAACCGGCTGTCATTCCCCGTATAAACTGTTTCTGTAAGGCGATAAACATAACGACTAGAGGAACTGCAGCGATCACCATTCCTGAAAGCATAACACCCCAATTAGTCGAAAGCGCGTCCCTGAATGTCATCAATCCGCTCGGAATGGTTTTATATTTTTCGGAATCTATAAATATGACGGCGAAAAGAAATTCATTCCATGCGTAATAAGCGGTCAGAATAGCACACGTAGCAATAATGGGATTTGCCACAGGCATAAATATTTTATAATAGATCTTCAGATCGGAACATCCATCCATACGCGCAGATTCTTCCAGTTCTTTCGGGATTCCCAGAAAATATGACCGGATCAGCAGTACAGTGATAGGAAGACGGAATGCAATGTATGGAAGAATCAGCGCCCAATAGGTATTCCGGAGGTACATCCCGTTTAATAATGAATAGATAGGTATAAGACATACCTGAGGATTCATCATCAAACCGCCCATACAGAGAAGCAAAACTGCCGCTGAAAATTTAAAATAATACCTGCTCAAACCATATGCGCATAGTGACGCAAAAAAAATAACTCCGAATATCGTCGTTAGGGTAACCAGCAGGCTGTTCAAAAAGTAGCCGGAAATACCTTTTATCCAAGCCTCTACATAATTTGAGAACAGTGGCTTAGACGGCAGCCCCCAGACTTTGTTGTAAATTTCATTATATGATTTTAAGGAAGAAATGATCATCCATATAAGGGGGTAAACGACCAGTACTGCACCAATAATCAGAAGGGCCATAATAATGAGCGTACTCATATGAAACCGTTTTTTGTTTTTCATACCGCTAGTCCTCATTGCCTGTCCGGAACAGTTTTGCTTGAAAAATTGCCAGAATAACACTAATTATAAAAATAAGGACAGCAACAGTAGAACCATACCCCATTCGGTCTTTGATGAATCCCAGCTGGTACATATACAGGGACATGGTAATCGAACTTACACCGGGGCCTCCGCCTTTTGTCAAAATATAGGGTTCATTGAATACCGTCATAGATCCGGAAACGGTGATAATCATAGCAACAAAAAATATCTCCCGCATATGCGGTACAGTAATATTCAAAAATTTTCTGATTTTACCTGCGCCATCTATTTCAGCTGCCTCATAATATTCCTTTGGTATTTTCTGTATGGATACAATAAAAAGCATCATAATGTACCCGATACTTTGCCATTGGGAAACTGCTATTGTCGCATAAATCGCAGTACTACCTTTCCCGAGCCATGCTCTCGTCAGTGATTCCAGCCCGATCAACTTGAGAAACGCATTCAGCAGACCATTCCTCGGACTGTAAATAAAACTGAAAAGGAAACAGATAACAGTAAGAGAAATAACTGTGGGAATAAAATAAATAGTACGGAAAAAAATTGCCGATTTTCTGAAATCTGGATCTTCAAGAATACCTGCAAGAATCAGACCGAAAAATACCTGACAAATAACGGATATAATGGCATATTTTATACAGTTAATAACCGCCCTTTTCATTGTCGGATCAGAAAAAAGATTCAGATAATTTATAAATCCGATAAATGTTTTTTTCCCCGAAAGCCCTGAATAATCGGTAAAACTGTTAACAAAGTTCTGTATCAACGGAAAATAAATAAACGCAACCAGAAAAATAAGGCACGGTAATACGAATCCGTAAGGTGCCAGTCTGTTTCTTTTCATCAGTGTTCTTTTATACATGATATCTCTCCTGTTCTTAGATTTGAACCACACTGATTCTAATAAGAAATAAATGAAACAAACACACTGACAGAAGCAAAGGTGGCGGTTTTTCCCCGCCACCCCGTCCCAATCAGTTATTTATTCACATATTTGTTTCGCAAACCGTCTGCCGTTTTCTGAACCTCAGCTACAACCTGATCGATCGTTTTATCTCCGGAAATGATTGCTTGTCCACCACGCATAAATGCATCACCAACTGAAAGATCAACAGCATTATCAAACCATGGAATCATATATGAAGTCTGTTCTATCAGTTTTGCGGCAGCAATCGTATGTACACTTGCATTGGATGAATCCACAGTTCCCTTATAAGGGCTAATTTCACCGGTATCTCTGGTAAACGCTTTCATACTTTCATCATTGACCAGAAACTTAAAAAATTCGATCGCTTCCCTGGATGCGTTCTTTGAAAGCATCCAGCCTTCCGGTGCTCCCATTAGAATACCGGACCGGCCTTTTCCGTCGGGCATAACCGGGAATCCAAACGTACCGTAATCAGGAGCATTTGCATTGTCAAGCAGCTTGAATTCAGCAGTTTCAAGGAACATGACGGGAACCTCGCCGGAAGAAAACATGCTCCGGGCCTCTTCGTGTCCGATGGATACGCATTGATCTCCCATATATCCGGCAAGCTGTTTGAAATATTCAAATCCCTTCTTATAACCAGGATCGGTAAAGGTTCCAGTCTTCGGATCATAGTCTTTAAGCGATTTTTCTTCCGGAACAAGACTGTAGAAAATCGGTCCCAGATAGTGAGAAACAGTCCATGGATCAGAGAAACCTTCAAAGATCGGCATTTTGTATCCATTCTTTTTCAGAACATCCAGAATATGAATCAATTCATCGTAGGTTTTGGGTGGAGTCAGCCCGTACTTTTCAAACGCCGCCTTGTTATAGACAAAAACTTTTGCATCCATCATCATAGGCATAGCGTAGAGTTTTCCATTAAATGTAAAACCTTTCAGCTGTGACGGCAAGACTCTGGATGACCAGGCTTTATCCTTTTCGATCAGATCGTTAATCTGCCTTATTTGCCCTGATTCTACAAGATTCCGTGCAAATGAATCAGACCATGAACAGAACACATCAGGTAAATCGCCGGACGTGACTTCCGCCCGTATTTTTTCCTTATAGGAATCATTCAGGACATAATCCATTTGAATTTTTATACCAGGATGGCCTGCTTCATACGATGCAACAAGTTTTTTGAAATATGTGAATTTAGGGTCATTCGGCCAGCGGTGAAAAAATTTGATAACTGTCGTTGAACTGGCAGAAGAATTTTTTTCAGATTCCTTCTGCCCATTTGCAAACAGGCAGACAGTACATAATGTAAGGAACACAAACAACGTAATTGATTTTTTCATTTTTTCTCTCCTGAAAAATAAAAGATTCTATGTCGCGTAAAGGCTCCTCCGGCAGAAACTGATAACGTTCTGCTGAAAAAAAACTAGTACTGTAACCGCCACATATACCTGCGAACCGTAAGCGGGTGCCCGGTAGAAAAACCGAGAGCTTCAGCATACATTCTGAGTATGACAGAGGCGATAATCGGACAGAAGTATTCCTTTAAGTCATTATCGATAGTTCCCCATTCAAAATCGTTGCCATCGACAATTTCCAGTTTTTTACTGAATCGGGGAATAAACTCCGCAGAACGTTCGTCCAGCGGCCGCGTACTTCCGACTCCTTTGACAAGAAGAAAAGGAACATCATAATCTGTAATTTCGAAAGGACCGTGAAAATATTCACCGCTGTGAATCGCAGCAGAATTTATCCAGAGCATTTCCATTAAAAGACAAATCGAGAAGGAATAGGCTACTCCGTAGTTTGGACCACTCGCCATGGTGTAAACCAGTTTTTCACGTTTGTTCTTTTCACCATAATCCGTTGCTGACTTCGTGTATTTTTCCCTGTTCGCATTAAATACATCCTGCATTTTCTGTAAGGAAGAAAGGGCTCTGTCATATTTATCAGAAGGTTGCAAACTGTTTAAGAGTGAAAATATGAGACGATAAAGAATAACATTATTTGTCTCGCTTGCAACTGCATTAGAGCCATGGTCATAATGGATAGGATGTTCTACAGAGTTCCAAAGCGGAGAATCGACAACATGCGAAAGTCCAATAGTAATGGCCCCCAGATTTTTCGCAAATAAAGCTGCAGCAACGGTTTCCGGTGTTGTACCTGAATGTGAGCAAAGTATAACGATTGAAGTCGTCCCCAAGGCCTTTGGCGTCCTGTGCAAAAATTCATTCGAATTGAATACAGTCGATGCAATTACTGTTTCCTTATCTAAAATGTATTTCGGAGCCTCCATGATCGCTTTAGAACCGCCACAGGCAACAAAATACACTTCACGAATTTTTATCTTTGAAGAAGCTTTGACTGCCGCTTCAATTTGTTTCTGATGTTCCGTCATTAACAACCTCCAGTATTAGTATATGACGTTATAATACCTCCTGTTTTTTTACCTGTCAATTAAAATGATAATAATACTTTCAATATAGTAAGAATGTTTTACGCGTATACTGCAAAATGTCTCTGCTTGCTTTATCAGTTTGTTTTCACTAAACTGTTTTTGTATTTCAAACTGTTTTGAGGGGTTTACATGGAATTAGAACAGAATTCAACACTACTGTATATGAAAGTCAAAAAACTTATTGAAACAGATATCAATAGTGGACGATTCCCAAATAATTCTTATCTGCCAAATGAACAACAGTTATGCGAACGATACGGAGTCAGCAGAATTACACTCCGCCGTTCGATAACGGAACTGGAAAAAGAAAATACGGTTATGAAGCAGCAGGGAAAAGGTACTCTTGTTCTCAAACATGACAAATATGTTTCACAGCTTCTCGATGTAGATGGATTATCTGAAACATATCAGACTATGAAAAGTCTGCATAAACATACAAAAGTTCTATCAAAGGAAATAATTAAGGCTACAGGAGAAGTGTCAAAGTGGCTCTCGATTAAAGAGGGATCAGAAGTTATTGAATTAAAGCGTATCGTTTTTATTTCAGACGTACCGGAAAGCCTTGATACGGCATGGTTTCCATTAGACTTATATCCAGATTTATTTCCACGATTAGCCGATGATGTATCAACCTTTGAAATTATAAAAAATATTTACGGATACAAATTTGAAAAAGTATACAAAGAATTATCAGCAACTGTTACATTATCAGATGAATCAAAACTACTCCAGTGCCCGATCGGAACACCAGTATTCTTCTTTAAAAAAAAATTATCAGATGAGAATAACAGGCCGATCCATTTCTCTAAATTCCTTGTAAAATCAGATGATATTGTATACACACTTTCGCTTGATTATTCAAAAGTTGGAATCATAGATAATTCTAAGTAAGCATACATAGACTGAAAAATGATCAAACTGTGACAAAGATAGATATTGGCGGCAGCCTTTCTGCCTGCTTCCGTTTTTCCAACATAATAGGCAATATTTGGTTATCTGCATCTGCGGATTCCCATACCATCATCAGCAAGCGTATTTATCCGTGTTTTGATAATTACCGCTGCAACCTGCCTGATTGAATCAGGGAAAGCCACACTACTCCGGGGAACTCAGCTTATGTAAAAGATGTTTCCGGTCGTGTTTTAAAAATAAAAAAGCACAACCGGAAACGGCTGCGCCTGATTCTATGGGCCATCCAGGACTTGAACCTGGGACCAAGGGATTATGAGTCCCCTGCTCTAACCAACTGAGCTAATGGCCCGTGATTCCTTAATAGTAACATATTCAGGGACCACTGGTCAAGAACCACAGGAAAACAGGTATGCTGAAAAACTTCATATAACCGTATGTGGTATTTTTCAGGCTTCCTTTTCCTGTACCGGGACTCCGAAATAATCAAGTGCGACCCCTGTCAGGGTCAAAAGACCTGCAGAAATGGCCGCAGGATCGCAGTAAAATGTAGACGAATGCAGGGATCCGTAGGGACCACCGGGCGTCCTTGCACCGAGACGGATAAAAACACCGGGGTATTTTTCCATAACGAACGCAAAGTCCTCCCCTCCCATTGACGGGTGAGGAAGCATAACGACGTGATCTTTCCCCAGCAGAGAATTTCCCACGCGGACAGCCCGGTCCACCCACTCACTTTTATTGGTAAGCGGAGGGACTCCGCGCGTGTAGATAACTTCCGCCTTTGCACGGAGCGCGTCGGCAGTTGCAGATGCTATACGGCTGACGCCTGTCTCCATGGCATCTCTGGTTGCCTCGTCAACAGTTCTGACGGTTCCGAGAAGTTCCACTTCATCAGGTATGATATTAAACGCTTTTCCGCCGTGAATCGAGCAGACGGAAAGGACAGCAGAATCTGCCGGGCTTGTCTGGCGGGAAACGAGCGTCTGGAGGTTCATCACAATACTTGAAGCCGCAACAACCGGATCTATAACGGTATGGCAGTGGGCACCATGCCCTCCTTTGCCGTGGACGATTATTCTGAATTCGTCGGAACTTGCAAGGATGCCGCCGTAACGTACACCGATTGAACCGGCATCGACTTCCGGAGAACAGTGAGCCGCAAAAGCAGCTTCGACTTTACTGAAATCAATCGCGGGATCATCAAGAAACAGTTTCGCCCCTGCAAGAATCTCTTCGGCAGGTTGAAGAAAAATATAAACCGATCCTGAAAAAAGATCCTTGAGCTGTCCCAGAAGACAGGCCGTACCGGCTGCAATGCCGGCATGAACATCGTGTCCGCAGGCATGCATTACACCCGGTATACGTGAACAGGGACTCATAGCCTGATCTTCCTGTATCGGAAGCGCATCCATGTCGCCCCGGATAATAATGGCCCTGTCTTTTCCGCTTCGTTTGCCTTTTATCTCTACAAAAAGGCCGGTTTCTCCCACTCTGTGAAGCGAATCATATGCTACATTTTCCCGGATATAGGACTCAAGAAGATCACCCGTAGCGTATTCTTTCAGGCCAAGTTCCGGATTTTCATGAATCCGGTTTCTCATATCATTTATCCGGGGTGAAACAGCCCGAACCATATCATGAAGATTGACCACAGATACCCCTTCCCGGGATTTTTCCCGGATTGAAACCGTACGGTAGTGTTGAAAATACCGT
>DCFS01000309.1:11935-19848 GCA_002319875.1 Treponema sp. UBA1798
AAATACCGTCCTGACAATCGTATCAGCCGTTCCAGCCGATACCCTGAAGAATGGAAATCGCTACGAACGCAAGACCTATCTGTATCAGAATCAGCGGCATAACCCATTTGAGATACCGGCCATAGGGAATCTTTGCAAACGCAAGACCACCCATCAGCGAGCCGACTGTCGGAATAATACAGTTCGTAAATCCGTCGCCGAACTGGAAAGCCTGAACGGCGACCTGCCTCGTAATGCCTGTCAGATCAGCGACCGGAACCATAATAGGCATAACTGCCGTTGCCTGACCGGAACCGGATGAAATAAAGAAATTGATAATGATATTAACCAGAAGCATGAAATTGGCTCCGGCTATCGGTCCGAATTGGTTAATGGGATTTGATACATAATAAACGACAGTATCCAGGATGCTGCCCTTTGTCAGGATAATCGTAATTGCATTGGCAAAACCTATAATAAATGCAGCATCGACTACACCCTGGCATCCTTTTAAGAATTCGCGGGTTGTTTTTTCAAGTCCGAATCCGGATACGAGCCCAATAAGAATGGTAACGGCAAGGAATGTCGCAGAAATCTGATCGGCACCCCATTTGAAATTCAATGCACCGACCACGACCGCAACGATACCTGCGGCAGCAAGAATCAATGAAACGGTCTGCGGTACAGACAAGTTTGTAGTGCTGTCAGATGGCTGCGTGGGACTTCCCGCACCCATATAATCAGACAAATCCATACCGCTTTCATAATTCAAACTGTTCGAGGGATCCGCCTTTATTTTCCGAAAATAAAGCATTACAAAGCCGTAGGACAGGATAAAGTTGATTATATGAAGTATAATACGTACACCGATACCGGAAAAAATAGGCAGCTGTGCAATAGTCTGCGCTATCCCGATTGTTGCAAAGTTTGCCCATCCTACATTAAAGCCCGAGAATGAACCGAAAAAAATCATGGCAAATCCAAGAGCCGGGTCAAACCCCATAGCCATTGAAAGTACTATTCCGACAGGAATAAGCACGAGCGTTACATTACCGAAAACACCGGTTGCGCCTCCAAGCGACATAATCGCCATGATAACCAGAATGGCAAAAGATTCCTTACCGCGGACGCTGCGGGCAAGTTTTGCAAATCCGACATCGAGCGCTTTCGTTGCCGAAAGGATACCGACAGCAGAACCGACAAAAAACACCATCATAATAAGACTTATCTGTTTTTTGAATCCTTCCACGATAGACAAAAGCACAGACCAGAGTCCCTGAGGAGCTCTCTCTACAAGATGGAAAGAACCCGGTATGACTTTTGAAATACCGCTCTCCGTAACCCTCTTGTAGGTACCGGCAGGAATAATCCATGTGAGCACAGCTGCCAGAATGGCGATCGTAACAAGGATTACATACACATTGGGAAACAGTTTTTTCTTTTCCACACTCTCATTCATTTTTACCCCCTTTCCAGGAAAACATTCCTTCGACTTTAAATTTTCTCAGAGAATACATGCAAGCGAATATGACGGCTGCAACCAGAGAAAGAATTATATTCGGTGTTATGGCAACAGCGGCAATAACAAAATACAAAATGCGCTCAAATATCGAAATTTTCTGTTCGATAAAACCCTGCAGAAAAATAGCCACGGAATAACAGACAACTACTGCAGAAATAAGTGTAACAAGGGTTGTAAAATCAAAATGAATCGAAAGATAATCTGTGTTGAACGCAAAAGCGAAAGGAAGGATAAACCCGGTAATCCCCAGTTTGAAAGCCGTCATGCTTACTTTCATAGGATTTTCTTCCGCAATACCGGCAGCAGCATACGAAGCTACGGCAACGGGTGGCGTAATAGCGGAAATACAAGCAAAATACAGCAGAAAGAGATGTGCCGAAAGTACAGGCAATCCCAGCTTGACAAGCGCAGGGGCGATGGCTGTTGCGCAGACGATATACGCCGCAGTTGTAGGAAGTCCCATGCCGAGAATGGCACAGACAACCATAGACAAAACCAGAGACAATATGAGGGAACTTGTTCCCAGCTGGACAATAAAATTAGAAAATTTAAGACCAAGCCCGGTAAGTGAAAAAATACCGACAATGATGCCGGAAGCGGCACATGCGCTGAGTACTGCACACAGGGACTTGCCTGCCGACACAGCCCCCTGAAGAAAACGGCTGAACGTCAGCCTGTCCTTTGAATCAAGCAGGCCGCAGACGATAATGGACAGCGTCGAATATATTGCCGCTCTCATCGGAGTAGTCTGAAAACCAAGCAGAAGAATCAGAAGAACCGCGACAGGAACAGCCAGCTTGACACTCCGTGCAAGAGAAGTTTTCAGGTCAGGAATATCATTACTGTCAACACCTTTAATCTGATAACGAACGGCTTCGAGATCCACCATCTTAAACAGACATAGATAGTACATAAGCGCAGGGATGATCGCACTGATACATACCGTCGCATACGGAACGCCTGCTATATCGGCAAGAACGAATGCCGCCGCTCCCATAACGGGAGGCATAATCTGGCCGCCAGTGGACGAAACCGCTTCTACCGCACCGGCAGTTGCTTTCGAATACCCGCTGCGCTTCATAAGCGGGATAGTAAAAGCACCGGTACTTACGACATTCGCAACACAGCTGCCGGATATCGTTCCAAAAAGTGCACTGGCTACTACGGAAATTTTGGCAGGTCCGCCGCGCTTTTTTCCGGCCAGCGTTATCGCAATATTCTGAAAAATCACATCCGCACCGGAAGCACCAAGATACGCAGCAAACACAAGGAACAGATACACATTTGAAGCACTTGTACCGGTGGGGACTCCATAAATACCCCGGTCGCTGAATAAAGCCAGTATGACACGGCGCAATGAATACCCGCGGTTACCGAACAATCCTGGAATATACCCCCCGACAAGCGCATATATAACAGCAACCACTGCAATTATCGGGAGCACAAGACCGAGTGCACGCCGCGCTGCTTCCAGGACAATAAGCGTCAGGATCAATCCGAAGACATATATTTTATCAGTGATGATGTTATTCTGCATATCCTGTGAATATGATTCAAAATTGATGATGACATAAAGACTTATAATCAGAATAAAGGCTATGCAAAGCCAGTCGGTAATTCTGCATATGATAACCGGCAGATGACGTCCTTTACGGAAGGATGTTTCCAGAGGGTTATAAAGGAAAACCAGAATCAGGCCGATCATTACATGGAAAGCGTAAAATTCTATGCTGGGAAGAGTAAATACCGTAAAATTACCGACATGCAGTAAAACGGCAAATAATGATACATACAGAATTACCGCGGTTATAACACGCGTATATGCAGAAGTTCTCTGCCCCATAACACACTCCCTCCAGTAATTCCGGGAAACAAATAACTGGATGCCGATGGCATTACCTGCGTTTCCCCGGATATGAATACTGTTGTAACTGCGTTACTTTCCTTTTTCCGGAAAGTAACGTAACGATTTTTATTCGTGCGAAGGTTTAATACCACGCCCCTTCCGCCGCTTACGGTGGAACTGGTGATTTGAAAAAATTATTTAATCAGCTCTGCAGGAATTTTAATTCCCTGTTCCTTCAGATATTTAATAACACCGGGATGAAGCGGAATATTAAAGTTGACCGCATCCGCCGGAGTGCAATACTGAAGACTTTTGTGAATAGCCAGCAGATCTGATTTTTTCTCAAAAAGTGTTTTCGCGATGATATACACATCATCCGTTGAAAGATCAGCCGAACATACAAGCATATTCCATTCAGATACGGTAGGTATATCCGCCGTGGTACCGGCATAGGAACCCTTCGGCATAACGGAAGCCTTATAAAAAGGATATGTACCGGTAAAAAACTTCTGCTCTTCCGGCGTCAGACCGATAAAACGAAGACTTTTTGTTGCCTCAAGTTCACTGATCGCAGCAAAAGGCGGATAGGAAAACAGAACGGCAACGTCAACCTGTCCCTGTGAAACAGCCGTAGCGGTTGCCCCATGCCCGTCATTAAAAATGGAAGCCGGATTTATACCCAGCTTGGCAAAAGCACTGCGCAGAACGCTGTCCATCGCAGCCCCTTTCGATCCGAGTCCTACAATTTTGCCGTTATAATCTTTTAACGACCTTATGCTGCCTGTTGAAAGCGTATACATCGTCATATAAGAGGGATACAGGGGAACAAGCCCTAAAACTTTTGTCATCGGTTTTCCGTTTGTCCATTTCCCAGTTCCATTGGCTCCTTCATAAAGCGCTGATGTCATCGCAAATCCTATTTCAGCTTCCCCACTCTCGATCATCGCAAGATTCGCCGTTGAACCTCCCGTTTCTTCAGACGTAAATACAAATTTCTGAGGTAAAGCATTGTTAAGTACCGTTGCAAGTCCGCCGCCGATCAGATAAAAGTTCCCTCCGTTGGAACTTGTTCCGATTGAATACCGCTTCGGAGAAGATCCCTGCTCTGATGCCACAGAACCATCCCTGCTGCCAGCGGCTGCCGCCAGCGACAGAACAAGGCAAAACATACCTGTTACAAAAAATGTCTTTTTCATACCGACTCTCTCCTGTCAGAATTTAAATTATTATAATTGAATACTTCAATCATCAGAATCATTACAGCGGAAGCAGAAATACGCGGAGCGATCTGAATGATTTTCCTCCGCGGAAACCGCCACCGAATACATGTCCGCCAGCCATGGCTGCAGCAACATGGATGTGAACGAACAGCGGATCTCCCTTATCCGGATACATGGCAGCCAGATCAGGATCGACCGCATCCCATTTCATCACTTCGCCCGTAAAACCTACGATTTCACAGGCAACAGTATATGGTACTTCGGCAGTCCGCAGCGGCAGGTCATGTTCAACCGGGGCCGCTATGCGGATATCCTGTGCCGAACCGATGGCTCCGATAATAAGAGCATTTTCAATACCGTGACCGACAAGAAAATCAAGGATACACGTTTTTATATCTTTCCCTGCCGGTATAATGATCTGCAGCATTTCCGGCATAGCTAACGTACCACCTGCTTTAATGCCTGGCTGGCTGCGATAAGAACCGGGTCATAGACCGGAGCCACAGGAGGCGCATATACCAGATCAAGATCATTCACCTGGGCAACTGTCATGCCTGCAGTAATACAGGCAACCAGAACATTAATCCTTCCGGCAACCGGGTCGCTGCCGATCCCCTGGGCGCCAAGCAGTCTGCCGTTTTCCGTATCGAATACAAGATTTATGAAATTCGCTCTTCCCCCGGGATAATACGACGCACGGTCAGACTTTGAAATAAGTGTTTCGGCAGCATGAAATCCCGCAGCTTTTGCATCAGAAAGAGAAAGTCCGGTCGCTGCAATACAGCAGTCATACACTTTTGTTACCATGGAACCGAGTACTCCCGGGAACGACGCATATTCACCGCCGATAACACTTCCGGCCACACGCCCCATCTTATTTGCCGTTGTCCCAAGTGGAACATACACATTTTTACCGGATAGTATATGCTTCATCTGTACACAGTCCCCGCAGGCAAAAATGGCAGGATCACTCGTACGCTGGTGTTCGTCCACTACGATACCTCCTTTCAGACCGAGTTCGAGACCAGCGGCCTGCGCCAGTGCAGTCGCAGGCCGCACACCGATTGACAGAACAACCAGCCCGCAGGGAACCGGAATCCCGTCGGGCCCGCAGACTCCTTTAACATGCCCTGCTTCACTTTCAATACGGGTAACCGGAGAACCTGTCAGAACCTTTATACCATGCGATTCCAGGGTTTCCTGTATCATATGGGAAAAAGCCTCAGGAAGAAAGGGAAGCAGGCGGTCCATAGCTTCAAAAACCGTTACCTGCAGGCCTGCTGAAGCAAGCTGTTCGGACAGTTCAAGACCGATAAAACCGCCCCCTGCGATACAGGCCCTGTGGGCATTTGAAGCCAGATATTTCATATAGATTCCATCTTCAACGGTACGAAGGACACAGACACCCTTTGACTCGACACCATCCAGCTCCGGTATAACAGGAACGGCGCCTGTCGCAATAACCAGATAATCGTATCCGTATACTGACAATGTTCCCGTTTCCAGATTCTTTACGGTTACTTCCTTTTCCTGACGACGGATTACCGTCACTTCGTGATGAATCAGGACCGTTATATTTCTTTTTTCTTCCATTTCGGAAACAGACACGGATACAAGCTGTTCCGGTTCCCCGATCATACCACCGACAAAATACGGCAGACCGCAGGCTCCGTAACTGATATAGCCTGTTTTTTCAAATACCGTTATCTCCAGATCCGGATTCAGGCGCTTTGCTTTTGATGCAGCGCTCAGTCCGGCAGCAGTACCTCCGATAACGACAAGCCGTTCCTTTTTACCCATTGCGTACGCTCCTGCGTTTATCTTCCGATACCATATTTAGCTATGACACCCATTTCGTCCAGCATTTTTTCAAGTTCATCACGATGATGTCCCGTATAATCCTGATACGGTTTGCGCAAATGTCCTCCGGGCAGTCCCAGAATAGTGAGTGCAGCCTTGATAACAATCGGATTTGAAAACATATACAGCTGCTGAAGAAGGGGGAACCACTTGAAATACGCTTCCCGTGACGATTCCATGATATCCATGCTCGTCCACGGACGGGAATAAAAAGCAGCTTCTTCCGGAATAATATTTCCGCCGATATTCGCTGTTCCCGTACCACCGACAGCCAGCGTAGGCAGGACGATGGAATACTTCGGATAGTCGCAGCACATAATTTTGATTTTGCCCCCGCAAAGTCTCTGAACCTGTACGAGCTGTTCTGAAGACGGCATTGCCTCCTTATCGACAACAAAATTCGGATGAAGGTCAGAAAGTTTTTTAATTGTTTCCGGTTCAACAAGAACTCCGAGGCGGGAAGGATTATTATAGATGCCGCAGGGAATGCCGACAGATCCCATGCATGTATCGAAATGGACGAATGCGGCTGTCTGCGGAATAAGAACGTACGGAGGTACTGTAAAAATAACGCCGTCCGCACCTTCCTTTTCGCAGTAACGCGCAAACTCAACACTTTGTTCTGTGGTAAACGATGCCGCGCTGAAAAATACGGGGATACGGCCCTGTGTCATTTTAATGACTTCATGAACTATTTTCTTTTTTTCTTCTATTGTAAGAAGCGTAACTTCTCCCGCTGAACCAAGAATAAACAGCTGGGATGTACCGTAGCGGATCTGCCGGTCGATCAGTATGGAAAAACCTTCATAGTCAATCTGGTTATCTGCGGTAAACGGTGTCGGCATGGCAACAAACGAGCCGGTTAAATTAATCATAGCCTTTGCAACTCCTGTAATAGTATGGGAACAAGGTATTCCGAGCCAGTTTCAAAAGTCTGTTACGTTTGAAAACGCCTCATTTCCTTTTTGATTTATGATAAGTCCCGTTTTTTTAACGCGCAACATAATAGGATCATATGTAACATTTGTTACATATGATAAAAAGCGACTAACAAAAACGCAAAAATGTGTACAGGTGACGGGAGACAAAGAATACGGGAAAAATTTTCTTTGCAGGATACTGAAACTGACAATACTTCTGCGGCATTCTTCCTTTACTTTCAGCAGGATATGTCAAAGGCAGTAACAGGATATGTCTATGAAAGGACCTGTTTCTTTCTTTTTCGGAGTTGAAACATAAACGGAATCCTGTTGAAAGTTAAGAAAGCTTTACCTGGGAATAAAGTGGGATCCTTCCGCGAGAGGAGAAAACAGCGTCCACGGTATAACTGTGGTAGAACTGCATCTGCTGCTGAAAGGGCTGGATGTATGGCATACATCCAGAGCATATGACGGAAAAGAAATAAAAAGTACTATTTAAAATAAAAGGGAAGGGATATACTGCGTACATGAAGAAAAACGGAGTATATCCCGAAAGTGTACAGATG
>DCFS01000003.1 GCA_002319875.1 Treponema sp. UBA1798
AGACAGATTTCTGATTATCTGTTTACACATATGACAGACGATGTCTGGCATAATACCGTAGCACATTACGGAAACGAAAAATGTGCTATAATCCCTGCTCTGGAACATATCAGTGAATTGGCTGCAACCGGACGGAAACTTGTTTACTCCGTCTATCCGGATGAACAGATTACCGGAAATGCAGAGCTGAAAGACGTAAAAATAATTCACATGCCGGGTAAAAACGGGAAACCTTTCGTTCTTGTCTGTCCCGGCGGCGGGTATGCAAGAGAATGGATACTGGTAGAAGGCTATCCAATCGCAGCCCGGTTAAACCAGTTGGGATATACAGCTTTTATTCTTATCTACCGGACAGGACAGTCCGGACTTCTTCCGAAACCACTGGACGATGCGGCACAGGCACTCAGGTTCATCAATGCACATAGTAAAGAGTTCCATGTCACGACACAGGGATATGCGATTACCGGCTTTTCTGCAGGCGGACATCTTGCGGCAGAATGGGGTACCAAAAGCCTGGGCTACCGGAAATACAAACTGGAAAAACCGGCAGCGCTGCTCCTTGCCTATCCGGCGATATCGAATGATATTGCAGAGAATAAACTGAAGGAAATGCGGCAAAATACCGATGCCTGCAAATACGTGGAAAGAGTCGGGGGCAAGGATTTTACAAGGGATATCCTGCTGAAATACAGTGTAGAACATCATATGGACCGGGAATATCCGGCTACATACCTTGTACATTGTCAGGATGATCCGACAGTTCCGGTAAAATCAAGCTACATTATGGAAGAAAGCCTGAAAAAATATCATATTCCGTACATTGCAAGGTTTCCTGAGCAGGGGGGCCATAGTTTCGGAATCGGGAATAATACAGATGCTGACAGCTGGCTGGATCAGGCAGTAAAATTCTGGCAAAGCAGCATAAAGGTGTGATAAGATGAAAATTTGTACAAAGGCATTACATATTACGGAAGAATCGGGATATTATCTGGTAAAGACCGACTGCGTCCCTATACGTATCTGGTTTTTTACAGACAGCATCATACGGATCAGAGTGTGTTTTTCTGAAAAATACTGCGAACTTTCATACAGCCTGATAATGGAAGGCTGGAAAGACGAAACTGACCAGTTTTTCGGGAGGGACCGTATTAAAATTGTTCCGAAAAAAGCAGCAGTTTCCGAAAACGAAAAATATTTCATCCTGACAGGCGTAGAACTAAAAGTATACGTTGAAAAAACGACATGCAGGATAATTATTACAGATATGCAGAATAACGTGCTGCATTCAGATCTTGCAGACAAGGCATATTACGAAGATACAAATCTGCGCAGAGTCCATACAGCAGAGATCGCAGAGGGAGACGTATTCCTCGGCTTCGGAGAAAAAACCGGATTACTCAATAAAGCAAAGACGCTGATGACCATGTCTCCCGGAGATGCAATGGGATACGACCCGGAAAGGACAGATTCCCTCTATAAACATATTCCGTTTTTTATCACATTGAACGCAAAAACGGGAATTGCTTCCGGACATTTCTATCACAACACATATGAATCGCAGTTCGATATGGGCAGAAGCCACAGCAACTACTGGAAAAAACACTACACCTATAAAACGGACGGAGGAGATATCGACTGGTTCTTTATTGCCGGGCCGGAAGTGAAACAGGTAATTGAACGCTATACTGATCTCACCGGAAAGAGTGAGCTTCTTCCCGTATACGCATTGGGATATCTGGGATCTTCGATGTATTATCCTGAACTGCCGGAACACTGCGATACTGCGATTATCGATTTTATAGATACGGCAAAGACGAAACATGTGCCCATAGACGGCTTTCAGCTTTCTTCAGGCTATTGTGTAGATGAAGAAACAAAAAAACGATGCGTATTTACATGGAACAAACGCCGTTTCAGCGATCCAGCCCGTTTTTTCGAGCAAATGAACAAACGGGGTATTACCGTTTCACCAAATGTAAAACCCGGATTTCTGCTCTGCCATCCGTTACTCGACGAGTTAAAACGGGAAAAGATTTTTATCCGGTCACCGGAAGGAGACCGGGAAGCTGTTGGAACATGGTGGGGAGGGAAAGGCTTGTTCGCAGATTTTACGGATCCTCATACCCGGTCAGTATGGAAGACCTACCTGAAAAAAAACGTTCTGGAATACGGAACGGTTTCCGTCTGGAATGATAACTGCGAATACGACAGTATCGTTGACCAGGACAGCCGTATTACAATGGAAGGAAACGGCGGTACAGTCCGGGAAGGAAGAACCGTGATGGCAAATATTATGTGTGCTGTCACCAGAGAAGCAATTCATGAAGAATTCCCGGATGCCCGTCCGTTCGTCGTCTGCAGGGCAGGACACAGCGGCATCCAGCGGTATGCACAAACCTGGGCAGGTGATAATTACACCTGCTGGGAAGCCCTCAAATACAATATTCCGACTATTCTGGGCATGGGCCTTTCCGGCGTATCAAATAACGGCTGCGATATCGGCGGATTCTATGGTCCTGCACCCGATGCGGAACTGTTCGTACGGTGGATTCAGAACGGTATTTTCCAACCGCGTTTTTCAATTCATTCGACGAATACCGACAACACGGTTACAGAACCATGGATGTACTCGGAATATGCAGCGCAAATAGCCGCTACAATTTCTTTCCGTTATAAAATGATTCCGTATCTGTATTCACTGATGTATGAAGCAAGCATATCAGGACTGCCGATGATGCGGGCAATGGCACTGGAATTCCAGAATGATCCGCTTGTATATGAAGAAAGTTTTACATTTATGGAAGGGAAATCGCTGCTTGTCGCTAACGTTCTCGAACAGGGCGCTTGTGTCAGAACAGTTTACTTTCCTCGCGGTACCACGTTTTATGATTTCTATTCAAGGACACCGTATGAAGGCGGTACGACGATTCAGCAGAAAGTCGATATCACTTCGATACCACTGTATATACGCTCCGGTGCAATCATTCCGCTGACAGACGATACGCTTACAAATCTGAAAACCGAAAAATATACATCGCTGCATATTATAGCAGAACCGTCGGAAGATGCTGAGTTTACCTTATACGAAGATGACGGTGTAACCCTGAACTACCGCAAACAGGAGTTTAAGAAGACTGTAATCAGAATGACTGCGGGAGAAAAAGTCCGTTTCCAATTTTCAAGCGAAGGAACTTATATCTCTCCGGTAAAAACAGTGCTGCTTGATGTCCTTGCCGGGAAAAAGGCGCCGTATTACGCAGCGCTTGAGGGAAAACTGCTGCAGCATTATCTCGATCGTACAAAGTTTGAAAAGGCGGCATCCGGCTGGTATTA
>DCFS01000186.1 GCA_002319875.1 Treponema sp. UBA1798
GACGAATGTATCAGCGCGCTCGACGTTTCCATTCAGGCACAGGTAGTCAACCTGATGAAAGATATCCAGAAAGAGACCGGAAGTGCATATCTGTTTATAGCCCATGACCTTTCCATGGTCAAATATATAAGCAACCGGATAGGCGTACTTCATTTCGGACATCTGCTCGAAACGGGAACAACCGGTGAAATTTTTTCACACCCGGTGCACCCGTACACCCGCAGCCTGCTGTCAGCCATTCCGCGTCCGAATCCGGCTGTTGAAAAAAAGCGGATCATACAGAATTATGATTACCGTACCAGCGGTATCGATTATACGAAAGGAACTTCCCATCTGGTCGGCGGAACACACTACGTGCTTGCAACGGATGCTGAATTCTCAGCATGGAGCAGCCCGTCCTGAGGCTCCGCAGATAAATCCCGGTGACGTAATCCGCAGCCTCATGATGTCCGGCAGTATTTTGTCCGTTACTGCCGGTCCGTGCTGCGGGCCCCCGCGGAGTAAGTTGCTATACCCTGAGCAGCGGTCCCTGAAACGGTTTTATCGGCTGCTTTTGGCTTTTTCTCACGGTACTTCCGGCAGGAACTCACGGAGCTTTCAGAAAGAACTCCGTGAGTTTTTAACGCTGCATCCCGGTACTTTTAAGAGGAACTCCCGGAGTTCCTGCTGCCAGGTCCCGGAGTTTTTCTTAAAAGTACCGTGTATTCTTTCCTCTTTCTCCGTGAATACGGCTCTGCCCCCATGCGTTTCCCGTCTGCACATAAACGGTCTGCCCGGGACAGACAGCCGGAGGAAGGTTTAATCCCCCGGCCCCTAGACCGTATGAGTGGTATTAAATCCCGGCTGCGATACCTTGGCAGTCCTGCCTTTTTCCCTTTGGAATGTCGGGCGGTTATAAGATTACGACGGGCAGATACCGTTTTGATGAATACGGGCCGATGTGTGTCGTCTCCGGAAGTATGGGAAAAGAAACAGTCCATTATACGGCTCCCCCTGCGGCTGTACTGGATGCGGAAATGGACCGTTTTTTCAGCTGGTTCAACGAGAGCGCATCGGCATGCGGCGGGTACCCGGTAAAAAGTGCCGTTGCTCATCTGTATTTTGTGAGCATTCATCCGTTTGACGACGGAAACGGACGTCTTGCCCGGATTCTTGCGGATATGATTCTTTCTCAGCGTGAAGGCGACTGCCTTTTCAGTATGTCTGCCCGGTTACAGAAGAACCGGAATGCTTATTATGCCGAACTGGAAAAAGCGCAGCACGGCGATCTTAATATAACCGGCTGGATCACCTGGTATCTTACCTGTATGACGACCGCAAAATGGGCACAGGTATGCACCTGCTCGCAGGATACCGCCTCGCGCGATATCAATCAGCTGATTAAAGCCGGAGTACCGGAGAAGGAAGCTGCCGGCGGCAGAAGCACGTCGTACGAAATCGTAGGGAAAGTAAAATAAGGATTTGTCTTATTTTACTCTTGTTCCTTTCTAGAACCAACCTTTAGTAGTATACTGGACAGTATAGAGAATTTATCATGGAACTCATTGACAATGTCCGGCATCTGCTCAAAGACGACCTTACAGACGAACTTCAGCCTCATGCAAATCTTTCTATAGCTGCCGCATCTTTTTCGATGTATGCGTTCAATGAGCTTAAAAAGCAGCTGGAAGGTATCGATTCACTCCGTTTTATTTTTACTTCCCCTACCTTTACGACTGAAAAGACTCCGAAAGAAAAGAGGGAGTTCTATATTCTGCGGCTTGACCGTGAACGGGCAGTGTGCGGGTCAGAATTTGAGATAAAGCTTCGTAACGAAATGACTCAGCAGGCTGTTGCGCGCGAATGTGCTGACTGGATACGGAAAAAGGCGTCGTTCAAATCGAACAGGATGCAGTCGGGTATTCAGGGATTTATTTATGTGCAGAAGGAGACTCCTGCGGCCTATACGCCGCTCAACGGGTTTACAACGGTAGACCTCGGGTGTTCGCGCGGTAATACGCTTTCTTCTTTTATAACTAAAATAGACTATCCCGAGACGGAGCAGCTGCTCAAAACGTTCGACAATCTCTGGAACGACGCGGATTTACTGCAGGACGTGACTGATCAGGTGCTCAGCTGCATTTCTTCGGCATACTCGGAGAACAGTCCTGAGTTCATCTATTTTGTGACGCTGTACAATATCTTCACTGAATTTCTCGACGACAAGCGTTTTTTGTGCCGCGGACACGACACTCCCGATGCGGAACTTGCCACTGCGTTTAACCGCGAAACACACGACGGACGGAATATGCATTATGATCTTATTGATCCAAAAACAGGGAATCATTATAAACCAAATTATAATCGCGTCTGGGCATATATTCCCGAATCAATGCAAAAATTATTAGATGAGAACAGAGTTATTTTTCCTAGAGATGCAGAAAAACGTCCTATGCTAAAACGATTTGCTAGTGAATTAAATCTATCGGTAGACCCTTTTTCAACATGGATTAGTGATGTTGGGTTGAATACAGAAGGCACTCGAGCAGTTTATAGGATATTTGATAATATGAATCTGTTTAATTATGCAAAACCTATAAGTCTAATAGAAAAAATTATTGGTCAAGTTTTAAATAATAATGATATAATTCTCGATTTCTTTTCCGGCTCTGCCACAACAGCGCATGCCGTTATGCAACTGAATGCAGAAGACGGCGGTACCCGTAAGTTTATTATGGTGCAGCTGCCCGAGGAATGTGATGAACAGTCTGAAGCATATAAAGCCGGTTACAAAACAATCTGCGATATCGGTAAGGAACGCATCCGCCGGGCAGGAGATAAGATTAATGCGGAATTAAGAATGCATAATGATGAATCGAAGAAGAAAAATGATCCGCAATTATCATTAACGGCTTCCGATGCGGATAATTTCGAATTAAGCATTACGCATTCCGAATTGGACATCGGTTTCCGTGTCTTCAAAGTGGACGACAGCAATATGAAGGACGTGTACTATTCGGCAGAAGAAACAAGTCAGCAGATGCTTTCAGGGCTTGAAAGCAACATAAAGGAGGATCGTACCGATATGGATTTGCTTTACGGCTGTCTGCTCGACTGGGGACTTCCGCTTTCTTTACCTCATACGTCTGAAACACTCGACGGCGTTACCGTTCATACGGTAAACAACGGTGCGCTTATTGCCTGTTTTGATGCCGATATTCCTGAATCTGCAATCCGTACCATAGCGCAGCGTAAACCGCTCCGCGCTGTATTCAGGGACAGTTCCTTTGCGACCAGCCCGGAGAAGATCAACGTGACGGAGATATTCAAGACGATTTCACCCAATACTGGAGTGAAGGTAATATAAGTATGAATCAGTGTTTTGTAATTCAGCCATTTGATAATGGCGGTAAATATGACAAACGATATAAAGATACGTTTGAAAAAGCGATACAAACAGCGGGTTATGATCCGTATCGCGTAGATTGTGACCTCTCTGCTGAAATACCGATAGAGAACATTGACGACAATATAAGAAAAAGTGCTGCAGTCCTTGCCGACATAACGGAAGATAATCCGAATGTCTGGTTTGAAGTAGGGCTTGCAATTACATATAAGAAAAAAATGGTTCTTCTATGTTCTAAAGAACGGAAAACAAAATATCCCTTTGATATACAGCACAGGTCGATTATCGGTTATGATACCGATTCTCCCAGTGATTTTGATAAATTAAGCCAGGCGATAATAGAAAAACTGAAATCATATTTAGCAGAGGTTAATTCAAGGCTCACGCCATTTAATGAGACGGAAGTCCTTTCTGAGAATATTCTGTCACAGGAAAGTATGTTATTTCTTGGTTTAATAGGAAATGATTCTACCGGTCCGTTTGGTGAGGTCGGAGCATGGACTTTAATACAGGATTTTAAAAAGGCAGGGTATACACAATTAGGATTTAATTTCGCGGTAAAGTCTTTATTGGATTTACAATTTATTGCTGAAAGTCAGGATTATGATATTAACAATGATTCATCAACGACTTATAAAATAACAAAAACAGGATTTGACTGGATGGAGAAAAATAAATCGAGATTTAATATTATTTCAGAAAATAATGAATCAGGTAAAAGTGAAGACGAAAACAGCGATACAGGATTTCCGGAAGATGTGCCATTTTGATTACAATAAGTAAAAATCCTGTGTTTAATATATATAGGTAAGGATATTCGTTTAAGATGTGGATTAAATATAGGATTATATCGTCAGAAATTGGCCATAAATAAGTTCTTAGAATTTTCAGAAGGTAAAATTACATGGAAAACTCGGATAAGCTTGTTGCAGAACTCATAAAACTACCCACAGAAACCGAATGGCTTGAATTTAAGGACAGTAATTATGATCCTGAAATGATAGGTCAGGACATAAGCGCTCTTGCTAATTCAGCGGTTCTTTCTGATCGCGACCATGCTTACATGATTTGGGGCGTAAATGATACAACCCATGAAATTATAGGAACGGATTACAATCAGTATTCAAAGTTGAATAAAAATCAGGAAATTGAAAGCTGGCTAAGGAATTTGCTGTCAAAGAATGCGGATTTTGAATTTCAGCAGGCAGAAATAGACACACACAAAATTATCATTCTGGTTATTAATAAAGCTTTATGTCAAACAGTTACTTTTAAAAAAACAGATTATATCCGTGTAGGAAGTTATACCAAAAAACTCAATGAATATCCTTCATTGCAGGCTCGATTATGGGATCGTCTCTGTTCGACGCATTTTGAATGTCCTTTTGCAAAAAAAGATTTGCAAGAAAATAAGGTACTTAATTATCTTGATTTTCCGGTTTATTTTAATTTACAGGAGAAACCGCTTCCAGCTAGTCAGAAGACCGTTTTTCATTATATGTTGGAAGACTGTATACTCGTGAGGCAGGATAATGGCCTTTATGCTATAACAAATCTTGGAGCTATTCTTCTTGCAAAGCATCTTTCAGATTTTCCTACTATAGCTAGAAAAGCAATCAGAGTGGTTTTATATCAAGATGATACAAGATTAAAAATACTTAAGGAAAATGACGGAAATAAAGGATATGCAGCAGGCTTCGAAGGATTGATTCAATTTCTCGAAGCTTTATTACCGTCAGAAGAAAATATTGAGGATGGTCTGCGAAAAACGAAAACAACATATCCAATGATTGCTGTCCGGGAAATTATTGCGAATGCTTTGATGCATCAGGATTTTTCGATTGCAGGAACTGGTCCGCTTGTAGAGATATTCAAATCAAGAATAGAAATAACAAATCCCGGAATTCCCTTAATAGATATTATGAGAATAATTGATAATCCTCCGAAATCCCGTAATGAAAAATTAGCGGCTTTAATGCGTCGGCTCAAAATGTGTGAAGAACTGGGGTCCGGTTGGGATAGAATTGTAACATCTTGTGAATCGTATCAACTGCAAGCGCCGAAAATTAATTTGTATGAGGAAAACACAAAGGTAATTATTTATTCAAAGATTCCTTATACTAATATGCAGCAGGATGATAGAATCTGGTCCTGTTATCTTCATGCATGCATAAAACAGGTGGCTGGAGATGGCTTGACAAACAGTTCTCTGAGAAAACGGTTTGGTTTACCGGATACAGCTTCTGCTGCAATATCCCGGCTCATAAAAGATGCCGTTTCACAGAAATTGATAAAACCGTTTGATCCTGATACTGCACCTCGGTATATGAAGTATGTCCCTTTCTGGGCATAAATCTAACTTGCTGGTAACTTGCCGGATAATGTATTGAAAAAAAATTGTGTCTGTATTTAGTGTCGTTCTAAGGAATTACCGCAGAACAGGCACTAGCTGCAGTGAAAGCTAACTTGCCGGTAACTTGCTGAAAGAAGAACAGGAGTACGGATAAACTGAGGAAAAC
>DCFS01000195.1 GCA_002319875.1 Treponema sp. UBA1798
TTTCAGCTATTGACAAAAAAAAAGATACACAGTAAAAATACATAAAACAGTAAAGACGCTGTAGCCGAAGGGCTATAGCGTCTTTTTTTTGTTCAAATCGGAGAGGAGAAATCATGAAAAACTAAAGATTTAATTTGACAGGAAAAAAAGAGTATTTTACAATTAATTCATACATTGAATGAATTAACAGAAAGAAGACGTAATCCGGGGGTATGCTGATTAAATCCCGATGACTTAATCATGGTTTCCCTGGTTGAAAAACTTGTATTTGGAGGAAAAATAATGCACACAATCGGAAAAATTGCAGTTTGTATGTTCGTTGCCGCAATGGCAACGCTCTCTGTTTTCGCCAACGGTCAGGCAGATAAACCCCGTACAGATGGCGGATCGACCATTACGCTTAAGGGATATATGCAGATTGATCCTGCAGATCCGCAGTATGCAGGGCATAATGCAGTCATGAAAGCCTTTGCGGAAAAATATCCGGATATCAAACTGAATATCGAATACGCTACGGGAGAAGCTTTCCATCAGAAATTTCAGGCTATGTCTGCATCAGGGCAGATGCCGGATATTTTCACCTGCTACGGCGGGGCGCGGTCAGCATATATTCTGGAACCGGGACTTGTTCTCGATTTAAACAAAGCCGGTTACCTCACAGATTCTTTTAAATCCGGATTCAATGCAACAACATTTACCGCACAGGGGTCAAAAGGAGAAATCTGGATGATTCCGCCGTCACTGGCAGTATGTCATACTGTCTATGTCAATAAAAAAATTCTCAAAGAACTCGGCCTTACCTACCCTGCAACCTATAAAGACTGGGTGGCGCAGATCCCTGTTATCAGGAAAGCCGGATACTATGTGTGTTCCATGGGCAATAAAGATGCATGGGTTGTCAATTCCTGGCTGCTTTCTCTGTTTGTCGACCGTCTCGGCGGACCGGAATGGTTTATGAATGCAGCACATGGGAAAAAAGGAGCATCATTCACAGACAAACCATTTACCGATTCTCTGGCGCTTATTCAGCAGATGGTAAAAGACGGTCTGTTCTCTCCCGGAGTAAACCAGATGTCCAACACAGAAGCCGACCAGGAATTCTACCAGGGTAAGAGCGTCTATCTCATCGATGCAGGCTGGAGAACCAGCGGGATGGACAGCCAGCTTTCCACGGAAATGTGCAACAATATCGATATGAAAGTCTTCCCTGAAATTCCCGGCGAAATCCGTCATGACACTTCAACAGCCACGACAAGCGAAGGCTTCGGTATCAGTGCAGCACTCAAAGGAACGCCGAAAGCAGACGCCGCATGGAAATTTCTTTCGTTCTATGCAGGCAAAGAAGGGGCTGCTATCAGGGCACAGTACGGAGAGGTTCCTACCTGCAGCATAGATACCTCTGCCATAAAAATGGGTATTATGCAGAAAAAATTCGCACAGTTCCAGAAAGATCATAAAATGGGCTACGTCTTCGATTCCGTTATGAACGGTGAAGGCGTTACAATCCTGAATAACGACATCCAGGCAATGATGCTCGGGAACGGTGACCCGCAGACCATCGCACAGAAATATGAAAAGTGGGTAGCTCAGAACGATACTAACCGCGAATAACAGTTTCGCCTCCGGGGAGTACCGGAAACCAGTTTCCGGTACTCCCGAATCTTTACCGTCCTCATGAGGCTTCCATGATCGAAAACAAAGACAAAAAAAGAAATTATTATATATTACTTTTACCGGCTTTACTCATCTATCTGGGAATCATTGTCTTTCCGGTTCTGATGAGTTTCGGCTTATCTTTCACAAAATGGAGACACTTCCAGATGAAAGGTTTTGTCGGTCTCCAGAATTATATCGGCATTCTTACCGACCCCGTCTTCCGGCAGTGTCTGGTAAACAATATCTGGATTACGCTTATCTCTGTCTTCGGGCAGATCCCGCTCGGACTTATTCTTGCCTATCTGCTCTACCGTAAATGGGTAAAACATCACGACTTTTTTCAGATCATGATATTTCTTCCTATTACGATTTCCAGCGTAGTTGTTGCCCTGCTTTGGAACCGGGTATTTTCCCCTGTCGGTATCTTCACCACGTTTATACGGGATATCACCCATAACCCGGACTATGTCGTAAAGACCTTCGAAAATCCCCGGACAGCAATCATCCCGATTCTCTTTGTACTTCTCTGGCAGTATACCAGTCTCTATATGGTCATTTTTATAGCAAACCTCCAGAGGATTCCCGGTGCAGTCTTCGATGCAGCAATGATCGACGGTGCGGGTGAAGGTACGATAATAAAACACATCGTCCTGCCGGAATTGTCTGCCGTCATCTTTACCTGCTCTGTACTTGCCATAAGCGGCAGTCTGAAAAGCTTCGATCTGATCTTTGCAATGACAGGGGGAGGCCCCGTCCATTACACCTCAGTAATGGCGATTTATCTGTACGAGCAGACATTTACTTTCAATAATTACGGTTACGGCAGCGCAGTTTCCATGATCATCGTTCTCCTGAGCGTCGGACTGATAACCCTGGTACAGACATTGTTTTCAAAATACCAGGAAAAATACGTATAGGAGGAAGTTATGCAGGAAAGGGAACGGAAAGTATCAAAAGGAACAGTCGTCTTCTCATACCTGTTTCTTATCATCTTTTCACTTATTACGATTCTTCCCATAGTCTGGATGACATATTCGTCTTTTAAA
>DCFS01000027.1 GCA_002319875.1 Treponema sp. UBA1798
TATCCATGTTCGTATCTTCCTGATTTTATATACGAGCGGTGCAGGGCAGATACGTCGGACAGTACTTCCTGACAGATTTTCCGGCACACTGATAAACAGCAGCAGTTCGAGGACCTTGATTTTCAGATAACTGAGCCGGACAGCATCATGTACCGTATACAATTCGGAAAAATATGTTCCACGGATTTGTTTTTTCTGAGTACAAACTGTCTTCCATCTCCAAAAAGCTGTTTTTTAAGTCCTGCTGTATCGATTGAAAAAATCAGACAACAACACACAGGTTCCTTCCCCGATCCGGCTGAAATCAAGAATAACGGATATTCCGTGATAATGGGAAAGCGGGAAACAGGAAGCAGTACAACAGGTATTCTTGGAAGCGCAGATAAAATCTCCTTCGCCTAAATAACAGAACCGTCCTCCATATTCCGCTTCGATGCGGCCTTCCCTGAAGTGATTCAGTTCCACACAGCAGGATGGAAGGACCGCTTCACAGTAACAGCTTGCCATATGAAAGTCGTTGTAGATAAGGCTGATTCCAGGAAATATCTGGTAGCAGGTCATAATCCCCGTACCGGAAGCATCTGTCAAGCGGTAGATTGTACCGTCTTCTGTCCGGACCGTTTTAAGTCTGGCGGAACCGAAAAATCCATCCGGAAAATTATCCATCCGCCGCCTCCATTACCACCTGCCGGTAATAGAGTTTACCATACATCCTGCCGCAGTAACGACAGCGGACAATACCGCATCATCCAGATCGTCTTTCATAAGAATTGCCGCATTTTTTTTCCGCAGATTAACCCGGGCCCATACACCGGTAATGCCGTTAAGTGCATTCTCCACACGTACGGCGCAACTTCTGCATTTCATGCCAGCGATTTTCATCTGAACAGCATACCGATAGTGAGTTCTGTCAGTATCCTCCGGACCGGTGCGAATGATACTCTCCTCTCCGTTTCCACAGCATCCGTAGCTAATATGTTTAAGTGTCACTCTGATCCCTGTCCATGCCAGAAAAAAAAGAATTAAAAAAATAACAGTATTAATCATAACATACTCCCTTAATACACATAAAAAAACACAGGTATGGCATATCTGAAACTCTGGCAGAGTACCAACCTGTGTTTAAAAAGCGGGAAACTTTTTAAATGATTATGTATACATGCAGAACGGACTGATCGACGATCCTGCCATTCTGCAAAGAACGGTACCCGGATCAGGCAGCAGTTGCGCCAAGTTCCTTACAGGCAGTAATATCCGGCTCTTCAGGAGTAAGATGAACCGCAAGGCCTTCTCCATTCAGCATTCTGCCACCGGCTTTTTTTACACGGTCTGTCCAGTCACGCAGAAACTGCTTGTCGCCCCAGTCGTACGACCCGAACAATGCGATTTTTTTACCGGCGAGATGCGGTTCGATGGAACTGAAAAATGCTTCCATACTGTCTTCAAGAACTTCACTGCCCATTGCAGGACTTCCGAGAATAATCACGTCGGATGCAATAACGACGGCTGAAGAAGCCTCCTCAGCTTTACAAACCAGAACTTCAGCACCGGATGTCCTGGCTCCTTCAGCGACAGCCTGCGCCATCGCCTCGGTATTACCGGTCATACTGGCGTATACGATTACTTTTGTCATAAAACCACCTCCCTGTTTTATTGTTTGCTACCATCAGAATGGACAACACATGATGCCCTGAAACGCTTCGCAGCAGCAGGTACCGAACATCCCTTCATCAGCCATTCCCCACAGGTCGCGCTGCATTCCCGATAACGGGCAGCCTGCATGCGTGCAGCAGAAACGTTTCCATAAGTTTTCCAGTAACCACTGTATGCGTATCCGGTTCCGGCATATCGTTCGAAAGCAATCACATCCCCCAGGGGATAACCAAGAAAGACACCGACTTCATGCGGGAACTCTTTCCCGCATGAAAGACGATGCAAAAGCTCTGCAAGCATCGCTTTGAATCCCGCATAAACAGGATACCCTTTCTGCAGCAGATACTCCTTTACACACGCGCCTTCACACTGTCTCAGGAGCAATGCTCTGTCATACACAAAAAAAAGAACGGGACCGCAGGATCTGGGTACAGGAACAATACTAATACCTGTTTCCGAGAGTTCGGAATTCCATTCCCTGATTTTATCCAGTTTTGCCCCGTAGCGTTCTTTCCCCATGGAAAAAAGGCAGGACGGCTTTATTCCACAAAGGGCAGGTGCACCGCAGTGCACAATGGTCTGCTCAAAGCTCATATACGTTATCCCGATATGTCACGTCAGAATGAATATTTCCAGTAAACCGGCAAAGTCATATTATCAAAATCCTCTTCCACAAATGCTATATCCACCTCTGCCTTAAACTCACCGAGGGATGAATGCGTATAGGTGACGGCCGGTTTCAAGACGTACGTACCGTTGGCACGATCAGAGTACTCTCCGTTCAGGGTTCCTCCAACAGCGACATTGACTGAATCGCTTACATCATACCCGATATTTAAACCGGTATAAAAATCCTCGTCAGTACTCGTTATATAATCAGCAGCAAAATCCCAATTCCCCGGTGTAAACGCAATGCTGGCATTTATCAGATGTTTATCAACAATATCACACAGTCCCTCTGTATCACGATATGCAAAACCTGCATACAGGGCCAAGTTTTCCACAGGAGTCAGAGATCCATAAATACCCCATCCACGGGTATCACTGTTGGCAATATCATGTATAACTGCTCCCAGAGCCGCTTTCCCGCCGAAATTATATTCTCCGCCGAAACCGGCATCAAAATACCGTTCGTCTTCATCATCTTTATCGTCATCGTCAAATTTATTCGGTCCATCCTCTTCTGAATCAAAGCCGAATGGAGCTGTAACAGCCAGGGTCAGCCCGCTAATACCGGTATAAGCCACAGTAAGGCCGTCACTTCCCATTTTTCCGCCGGCAATATTATCATCTTCGACTGCCAGATAAGATCCTGAGAGAAAGAAATCCGTACTGAATCCCAGCGTTATGAAATTAACCGGCCGGAACGCTGCATACCAGTCAAAATCGTCATCATTCCAGCTCACCGCCTCTGGAACTCCATCGGAATCAGTAGTCATCTGTAATTTTATATCCAATCCGGCGTCCACGCGCTCCGACGTCATATCCATAATAAATTCATCATACATACCGGCAAACGTATTATCATCATCTGTCACCGTAACAATATCGCTGCCTATTTCATTGGAAGAAGATACCGTTATCGCATCATCCGCATACACAGCTGACGCCAACACTAAAATTGCACCGGCCAACACCACCATTGTCTTTTTCGTACCCATACTGCATTGTCCTCCCCGGAATGCTCATTTCCAGCTCCGGTTTTTGTAAATATTACAACTATTATTAGTTATAGCTAACCAGCACCTGTTTTTTTATTCCTTTTCAGTTCCTGAATCTCTACCACTTTTATCGCAACTGCAGGCCGTACAACCACAACAGCCCGGCGTACCTGTTTTTATAGAAATCTGATGCCGGCGAATAACATACCGGACTGCACCATATACACAAATCCCAAGAATCACCAATGCAACTATATTTACAACCATAATTTTCTCCAAAAACCCATT
>DCFS01000075.1 GCA_002319875.1 Treponema sp. UBA1798
TTCTGTATTCACCATCATCAAAAAAGGGCCCCTCAGCTGCCACCGTATCCGCCATACAGCAACCGGCAGATATGCATACAGTACAGCAGCCGCCTGTAAGCAGCGATATGCCCGTTCCTGCCGGCAATAAAGCAGCTGATGAAAAAGACGCCAATTCCCACGTAAATGAAATGACCGTAATCTCAGGTACTACCAACGTGTATGGTATCAACACCACTACATCCGGCACTGCCGCAGGAACAGGTACGACAGAAACGGACGGTACAACTACAATAGATCTTAATACTCTGAAAACAGCCTCTTCCGGCTCTGCGGTTTCAGCGCAACAGGAGGCAGCCCCTGTTCCGGCAACGGTACAAGTTCAGAAAAAACCGGAAAGTGCAGCACCTGTCCGGACCATCACTTCTGTATCCAAAGAACCGAAGGCAAAAACGGAACCGGTGGAAAAAAATACGTATAAAAAAACAGAATCCGCGGCGCCTGCTAAACCGGCAGTAAAAAAGGCCGCGCCGTTACCAAAATACTGGGTACAGGCAGCTTCCTTTGCCAGTAAAAAAATTGCAGATGATGCGCGGGCCATACTGGATCAAAACCGTATTCCTTCAGAAGTTTTTACATACAAGGACTCAAAAAATAAAACTTTCTATCGTGTCCGTATCGGGCCGTATACAACCAGAAGTGAAGCAGAATACTGGCGTACCCGTATTATCCAGATTAACGAATTTAAAGATACACAAAGTTATATAACGGATTCATCTGCCCCTGCAAAGTAATCACTAAAGTGGAATGCGTATACGCATAAGTCATTTTGCAAACTGCCTTTTGCACACACCCTGCATCGTCGTTTTTTTAGTCTGAAACAGTATCACACGCCAAATACTATGGCATGAGATACTGTTATAAAATTGTTGCGTCCCTGATACTGCCCGGTACTTTCCTTTCCATTATTCCGGCCCAGTGCAGTCCTCAACAGGTTCCCCTGTTCGATATCTGTACGGATACATCTGCAACAGTAAAAAACGGAATAAAACACAAAACGACAAAAATCGATGCCGCATTTTCATATTCCGGGGCTGAAATATACAGCAAGAGTACTTTTCCCGATTATCCGGTCACAGGAATTTCTTTTGATTTCAACCGCATATCAGATATCCCGCTTATACTTTATGCCGGAAATCTTTCATTTTCTAAAAGTATCTCCAGCCTTAAAAAACCGGGCAATTTTGCAACACACAGATACTATGGTCTGGGAACTGCATTTTCCGGTGAAGAGCGCCCCGATTCTATTGTCATCCGATTTACGCCGGGCGCATTCCGTCTGGAATGCGCCTGCTCCGGCAATTCAAGTTTCCTCTTTTCAATCGGTACTATATCTGAATACAAAAACAGTTTCAAAACAAGTATTTCATTTTCCGGAGGCAGATTCTTCCTTGAACCGCACCGTGACGATACATGGTATCGCAGTACACGTTTTTTCAGATCCGGCTGGTATGATGCAGGTCTGGCAGAAATATCGTTATCCTTTCCTCAGGCACTTATACAGATATCCTCCGGGATCCATCAGAGTCCCTTCGGAGAGGTCAGATCATGGATCAGAAATGAAAACCGCATAACTGCCGGGTGTTTTCTTATCGGCGTGTCGTTTTTTGCAGCAGATAATTTTGTTCTGCAGAAGGAAACAGAGGGTATTCTCTGCACGGATAATACGATACTCCATACACTATCAAAATTTAAGCTTGAGCCGCAATTTACCTGTTTTTTCAACACGACTGATTTCAGCAGAATCCTGCAAACAGGTATAAGCCTGACGACACTGATTAAACAGGAAGATTTGCCCTGGAATGAAAAATACCGGGAACTGCAGAGCGGATACACCATTAAATACACGGGGAAAATGAATACCATACGTACCGTTATTTCAATAACCCGAAGCGCTCAGTCAGAAAAATGGGAACGCTCAGCAACTCTGTCTGTTCTGCACAAATTTACGGTATTTTCGGCAGAAGCGTATGCCTCTTTTATTCCATTTTCCGACGGGAATGACAGCGCCCTGAAAAAATTACGATGTACATTTCGTTTCTCAGGAATTCCTCTGTCATATATTTCCTTCTATATTATAGAAAATTCTGCAGCCGCTTCCGTCTCTTTCCGTTACAGCAGGAACAGGATCAGATATACCGGTATTTATTCTGCGGAAACTTCCTTTTGATCAAAAACCTGTTGAACAATAGACTATTTTTCAGTATTATTGATAGAATACATCGAAAGGCTAAATTTTATCATGCCTAGCCTTTCTTCTCTTGAGATATTATTTATGAGAGGTAAACAATATGGACTTTGATATTTCCAAAATGAGGAATATCGGTATTAGTGCCCACATTGACTCGGGTAAAACCACTCTGTCAGAACGCATTTTGTTCTACTGCAACAAAATTCATCAGATCCATGAAGTTCGCGGCAAAGATGGTGTCGGTGCCGTGATGGACAGTATGGATCTGGAACGTGAACGTGGTATCACAATCCAGTCAGCAGCTACACAAGTCAAATGGAAGGACTATACGATCAACCTGATCGATACCCCCGGCCATGTTGATTTTACGATTGAAGTTGAACGTGCACTCCGCGTCCTCGACGGTGCTATTCTTGTCCTTTGTGCCGTCGCAGGCGTCCAGTCCCAGTCTATTACTGTCGACCGCCAGCTCAAACGTTATCATGTTCCGCGTATCGCTTTTGTAAATAAATGTGACAGGCAGGGTGCAAATCCGCTGCGTGTACGCATGCAGCTCCGGGAAAAACTGGGACTCAATGCCTATATGATGGAACTTCCTATTGGTCTTGAAGATAAACTGGAAGGCGTAGTGGATCTGCTCGCCATGAAAGCCCTTTATTTCGAAGGGAACGATGGAGGCGAAGTCCGTGTCGCAGAAATTCCACAGCATATGCTGGAAGATGCAAAGAAATTCCGCCAGGAACTGGTAGAAGCTGCTGCGATGTTCGATGACACGCTCATGGAACACGTCCTTGAAGGCTCGGAAACAGAAGAAGAAATCATAGTAGCAATCCGCAAGGGAACTCTGGCCGAACAGTTTGTTCCGGTATTCTGCGGATCTGCACATACGAACAAAGGTATTCAGCCGCTGCTCGATGGCGTTACACGTTATCTGCCTGATCCAACTGAAGTTAAAAACATCGCTCTTGATCTGGATAATAACGAGGCACCTATAGAACTGATATGTGACGGAACGAAACCGACTATCGCCCTTGCATTTAAACTTGACGACGGACAATACGGGCAGCTTACTTACGTACGTATTTATCAGGGAAAAATTACCAAAGGTGAAGAACTGTACAATACCCGTTCACGCAAACGCTTCAAAGTTGGACGTCTTGTACGTATGAACGCATCTGCGATGGAAGACATCAATGAAGGCGTCCCCGGTGATATCGTCGCGCTTTTCGGTATCGACTGTGCTTCGGGCGATACATTTACTTCGACTGGACTGAATTATTCAATGGCATCCATGTATGTCCCGACTCCGGTTATTTCACTTGCTATTACACCGAAAGACAAAAAAGACGGAATGCAGATGGCAAAGGCACTGAACCGCTTTACAAAAGAAGACCCGACATTCCAGACCTTCGTAGATCCTGAATCGAATCAGACGATCATCAAGGGAATGGGTGAACTACATCTTGAGGTATACATCGAACGCATGAAACGTGAATACAACTGTGAAGTCACTGCCGGTCAGCCGCAGGTTGCTTATCGCGAATCGATTACACAGCGCGGTGACTTTAACTATACCCATAAAAAACAGACTGGTGGTGCCGGACAGTACGGGCGGGTTGCAGGATTTATGGAGCCCCTTGCAGACAAGGATTACGAATTTGTCGATGCAATCAAAGGCGGTTCAATTCCGAACGAGTATATTCCGTCCTGCGATAAAGGTTTCCGCAAGGCTTTGGAAAAAGGTACTCTTATAGGATTCCCGATCGTTGGCGTAAAGGTAACCATCAACGATGGTCAGTATCATCCTGTTGACTCTTCTGATATCGCATTCCAGACGGCAGCTATCGGTGCTTTCCGTGAAGGATATGAACGGGCAAAACCTGTTATTCTTGAACCAATCATGAAGGTTTCCATCGAAGGACCAACTGAATTCCAGGGAAATCTTTTTGGTTTGATAAATCAACGCCGTGGTATTATAATCGACAGTACGGATGAGAATAATCAGTCAACGGTCAATGCTGAAGTGCCGCTGAGTGAGATGTTCGGATTCTCGACCATTCTCCGTTCCTCTACACAGGGGAAGGCTGAATTTACGATGGAGTTCCTGAAATACGGACGAGTGCCAAACGCTGTTGCAGAAGCGCTCATTAAGGAATATCAGGAAAAGCGCAAAGCTGGTGAAAAATAACACAGGAGTCAACATGGAAAAAGAAGATCTTTTTGACCACAGTCCGGTTCGTACATTTGATAAAGTAACAGACGGCGGCCTCAAACAGGGAGAAATCGGACTTGTTACATCAAAAAAAGGACTGGGAAAAACCTCCGTTCTGGTTCAATTCGGAATGGATGCACTTCTTCAGAATAAACAGCTCGTTCATGTTTCATTCGATCAGCATTCAGCAAATGTTATCTCCTGGTACGAAAGTATCTTCAATGAAATTGCCAAAAAGAAAAATTTCAGCAATATCGGCGATATCAAGGATGATCTGGTTCGCGAACGAACAATACTGAACTTCAGTCAGGAAAATTTTTCACTTGCAAAAGTCATAAAGACCCTGCGCGCCCTGAAAGAGGGAGGAATTAAAGTTGCTGCTATCGTTATCGATGGAGTTGATCTTTCAAAGGTCTCTGCCGATGATATGAAAGTGGTCGCACAATTCGTAAAAGATGAAAATCTGACCGCCTGGCTCAGCACAACTGCTACCGGTGAAACACTCAGCGATTCTGTTCCCGCACAGCTGCAGAATTATTTTGAAATCGTTCTTCATCTCACTCCGAAAACTGACGGCGTCTATGTTGCTGTCGTAAAGTGCCATGACAAACCTGCTTCTCCTGCTGTTCTGAGACTTGATCAGAAATCATTATTAATGATGCAGAAGTAAACATTTCAAATTACTAAAAAAGGCTGCAGGGTGTTACAATATCCTGCAGCCTTTTTTTTATCGATTTTACTTGCTTTCCTGACAGAATATGCTATGATTAAAATTGTACAGGGAGGGAAAGACGACTGCGGATAAAGAGATATCCGTGGTAAAAACAAAGAAAGGGGGTGCCGATGGCTGAGAATCCGACATACAGAGTAGCCCCTGCGGGGGCAGAATAAGAAAATGATCAACTGCTATGCAGTAATATCGTATGATTCAGGGATATATTCCCAATCACCAAATGCCGACTTGAGGTCGGCTTTTTTTTATCTCCTGATACTTTTTATCTGCTGTAACTGTTCAATATGGATCAGTCCTTCCAAGGGAAAATAAACGACTTGAATTTTCTTGGACCAAGTATATCGCGGTCGTTCTGTACAAGTTCTTCCCAGGGAACATCCTTCTGCTCCTTACGGGTTTTGAGCTCAGGATGTTTTTCAAGCCAGTCATATTTATACATGCGGAGTTTCAAAGCGTTCACATCAGCAAGAACGACACCGGTAACAGACGGCAAAAGAAAAAAAAGAAATACGGATAGAAGAAGAAGGACAAACGTATAAAGTGCAAGGAAAACAGAAAAACCGGTATTGTCAAAAAAAAGTATAAAACTTTTCTTCAGGCATTTACCAAAATTATTATGCATCAATGAGCGTACCGGCAAAAACCACTGGAGTATCAGTACCGCAAAAATCTCCAGCCAGAACAGGATAATACCGAACAGCAGACCCGCAGGATTCTTCATGGAAATATATCCGGGTATTCCAACTATACCTGATGTCAGAATAACACCGGTAAGAACACCAAAAAAGAAACCATCTCTGGCAGAACCGGGGATCGCTCTGAAATAGTCCTTCAAACTCAGAGATTCAAAATTTGCAATAGCTGCAGCACTTTCACCGTATGCAAAAACAAAAATCATACCGATTCCACTGAACAGAATCGTAAGAAGCATCGCGACACCCGTATTAGCAGCACCAACAGCGCTGATGGCAAAAAAGGCAGCAATACCACAGAGTAAAACGACAAGATTTACAATCAGAAGCTGAAACATATTGTCCCAGCCGTCACAGAAATTTTTTTTCAGATAAAAACCGATCATTCTGTAACTATAACTATTAAAAAAAAATCATGCAAGGCTCAGGGTCGGTAATTTTCAAATATATAGAGCCACTTTCAAAAGTTTGTTACTTTCTAAAGTGGCTTTTACAGAAAATTTACAAATTCCTGTATTTTAATGATTTGTAAATTTTCTGCGGATACATTAAAGTAGCGTTTTCAAAACTCGTCTGACTTTTGAAAACGCCTCATATAAAATCTTTTTTTATGATATACTGTTATCATGCAATATGATATATCCTCAACGATGTCACTTATTTCCCATATCCATTCCGCGGCTGCAGAGTTCCTTAAAATACGGCTTGCAGAAAAAGGTCTGCCTGATCTTGTATCTTCTCACGGTTTTATTTTATTTCAACTGTCCCGCCAGGAAAAAATAACCATGTCGGATCTTGCGGCCAGAATAAACAGGGATAAATCAACAACAACCGTACTTGTCCGGAAACTCAGACAGGCAGGATTCGTAAAAAGTGAACTGTCTGATAAAGACAGCAGAATAAAATTTATTACGCTCACCGACGAAGGACGTAAATATACGCGCATTACTGCGCAGTTATCAGATGACCTTATTTCAACTTTCTATAACGGTTTCAACAATGACGAAAAAATGCAGGTTTTCACTCTTCTTAACCGTATCTTTTCAAATTTTCAGCATGCTTGACTTTGTTTTTATATAAAACTATAGTTGTAAACGTACAGACTGAGTAAGATGAAGGGAATCAGGTCAGCCTGTTCCGGTACCAGGGGAGAAAACCTTATGAACAGCAGATATCGTCTGTCAGTAAAACATATTCTTGCAGTACTGGTACTGGCAGTCATACCAGTCTTAAACGGTTGCAGTTCTAAAAATCAGCAGGTTTCCATAGCTGTTTTCATACCGGGAATCATTTCCGACAGCCCTGTCTATTCGATGCTTGCAAGCGGTACCAGAACGGCAGTCAATGAATATAACGCGGACAAAACAGACGACCGTAAAGCGTTGATCGCTTTTTTTGAGGCCGGCACAAATCAGGCTGAATGGGGAAACAAAATAACTGCGCTTGCAGCTTCAGGCAGATACAGTGTTATCATTTCATCGAATCCTTCGATGCCTGAAATTATTAAACCGGTGACAGGACAATTTCCCC
>DCFS01000338.1 GCA_002319875.1 Treponema sp. UBA1798
CTGTATCTGCTGCCGGCCGTTATACGGGCGATGTCCGCCTGTACAGGGAACTGACTTCCTCATATAACAGCGGATTCTATCCCGGCGTAATCAGATACGCAGATCTGCTGAAAACAGAGTATCCGTCTTCCGTATATCTGCTTCGCGCTTTGATATATAAAGGTGAATGCCTGTTCCGGCTTGGCCGGATTGAACCGGCGTCAGAATTACTCGCCGGGGCAGAAGCTTCTGCAGGACAGGATTCTGTTCTGCAGGCTTTTTGCGAATACTGGGCAGGCCGGATCAGTTTTGAGCAGAAAGATTATAACGGCGCCGCGCGGTCCTTTTATACGGTCTGCAGGATTTTACAGCATGCCGTGGAGGAAAATGAGCCCGCTTGGTATTATAATTCTGCAATAGTATATGCTGCCCGTTCCTGTATATATCAGGGAGACTATATTCAGGCTGTTCCGTTGTTTGAGTACGTGATAGCACACGGTGCCGGATACGGAAAGGACGATTATAACGATTCTGCGGAATGTCTGTTTCTGGCGTATACCCGTACCGCGCAGTATGATAAACTGCTGAAACTGTATCCTCTCTTAACCTCTTTACCGGCAGATATATACGGTAATCTGACATTGTATGCCGGCGATGCTGAATATGCCCTGGGAAATTACCGCAAAGCGTTTGATATATATACCGCAGGGCTTGTTTCCGGTGACGCTGCACTGACGGCCGTATTTTTCCAGAAAGCTTTTTCTGTCGCGGATGCTCACCGTAAAGAGATCGGGACGGATCCCGGAGACGTCCTTGCGCTCGCACAAAGTAAACTTTCCGGCTACCCTGAACTGTTGGCCGGATTTTTTGTCCGGCTTGGCATAGATGCATACACGCAGGGAAATTTGATAAAAGCCCGGAGTTATTTCAGTTCCGGCGGCATAGCAGATTTCCCCGGACTGAAACAGATTGCAGCTCTGTATCTCGCTGAAATAGCGTTCCGGACCGGTTCTCCTGCCGCCGCCGGTGCTGCCGCTGCAGAAAAAATTCTGACTGATACGGCACAGCAGACCACAGTTGTGCAGAACGACAGCCTTTACGGAATTTACCGGCTGCAGCTTGCTCGCTATGCGGGCTTACAGCAGAAATGGCAGGCGTGTGCTTCTTATGCAGCGCAGGTAAAGCCTGCTGATATGGATGCACTGTACTGGACATCACTGGCAGAATATAAAATGGGGAATTATGTACAGACAGTCCGGAGTGTGGAATCCGGCAGTCCGCAGGAAGGGGAAAAAGCAGTTCCTTCATCATCTGAGATCAGAAAACTGTATGCCCTCGCGCTTGCACAGACAGGAAGAATATCCGACGCTTTGTTCCAGTTCGGAGAACTGGACGCTGGTAAAAGCCTCGACGATGACTCGAGGATGGATTATGCGAAAACATTACTGCTGGCAGGAAAATATGATGCTGCATTCCTTCAGGCTTCAAAATGTGTTTCCGTTCAGGCACCTTATATTTCGGCTCTCGCTTTATTCAATATCGGTAACTGGAATCAGGCCGTATCCGGCTTTTCAGGTTATCTTTCTTCCGGTGATTCAGAATATGCTGATTATGCACTTTTTTACCGCGGGTATGCGCGCTACCGGCGGAGTGATTATCCGGCTGCATATGAAGATCTGTCCGGATTTATACAGAAATATCCTCAGCACGTGTTGTGCTGGGAAGCATATATGACTGCAGCGCAGGCTGCAATTCAGATGAAACGTTTTTCCGACGCAGCCCGCTTTGCAGAAGCCGCTGCCGGATCAGCTGCTTCGCAGTCAGCGCGGCAGGACGCGGTTTTGTTATGTGCCGGTATTTATTCGGATGCCGGTGAATATGATAAAGCATTATCCTTCCTGTCTGTTTATTCCTCCGGCAGGGATGATTTTTCCTTGAAAAGCAGGTATGAAACTGCGCAGATCCTTACCAGAAAAGGTGAATCTGAAAAGGCTGACGGAGTGTACGGAAGTATCGTTTCCGATTTCCCGTCTGATCCGGTCACAGAAGAAGCAATGTACCGGCGCGGTGAACTTTATTATTCTACCGGAAGCTATCCGACAGCACTTCAGCGGTTTGATGCGTATTTCAAACAATACCCGAAGGGCCGTTTTACAGATGCAGCGTTATATTTCGGAGCGGACTGTTTTTCGCATACAGGAGAAGTACAGCGGGCGATATTGCAGTATTCGCTGCTTTTGAAAATCTGTCCCGGCAGTACATACCGGTACAGTTCAATGAAAAACCTTGCAGGTCTTTACCGGAGTACCGGTGATTATAATGCTGCTTTAAGAGTCCTGCACGACCAGTCAGCAGAATACGGACAGCAGGCTGCCTCCGACGGAATCAGTAAACAGATTTCAGAACTTGAGCAGCTGGCTGCAGGAACTGATGAACGTATTGTTGCAAAGCTTGCAGAATACAGGAATTCGGGAACCTATACCTCGCAAGCAGGAAGAAATGCAGGTACGGAACTTGTTCAATTGTATGCAGCATCCCCTTCGACGCAGAAGAACGCTGCGATGATTGCAGAGGAAATTTTACCTTCCCAGCAGAAAAATATAGGGCGGGAAAGCCGTTATGCTGCCCGGACAGCACAATTTCTTGGAACCTATTACCGGCAGAACGGCAGAGACAGGGAAAGTGCTGAAAAATTCCTTTTGGCTGCAGAGTATTTCAGAATGAATAAGGATTCTGACAACGCAGCCGTTGCCTTGTACGGCGCAGTGGAAGCCTTCGATGCTGCCGGGATGTACGCAGATGCGAAGGTCTCTGCCGGAACACTTGATTCTCTTTATCCTGAAAGCCGGCAGAATACTGCAGCGAAGATGATTATTGCACGTTACTGAAATACAGGAGATCAAATTGATAAAATATCTGGTGGTCTGTCTTATAGTATGTTTTACAACGGTCTCTGTTTCTTTTACACAGAGCACAAAGAAAAATGATACTGCCGATGAAATAGCGCTTCCTGATGTAACGACTGTCGTTCCCGGCAACACACTGCAGACGGGAAAAGATGCGGTACCTGATTTTTCCGGTGTCTTACCGGGAAAAGATACCGCTGCACCTGTCTTGCCCCGGCTTCCGGATACGAAAATCGATACCTCCGGTACCGTTACAGAAGACCGTACATCAGGCGGCGGAAAAAAGGATATATACGCAGAAGGTCTTATCGGCGGCGGTTATCCCGGGTTTTTTACGGGAGATTTTTCTTTATACCGTTCTCAGGGAAATAATCCGTTTCTGCTGAAGTTCGGACATGAAAGTGCAAGCGGTTATTCCCGGGAATCTTTATCTGACGGCTTCTTTGATACTTCAACCGATATATCCGGTGAAAAGACGTTTACAGGAGACAAAACCGTCTTGAATCTTAAAGCCGCCTATAAAAGATCAGAAGACGGTTTACAGGATAATTCTCCTGTATTTTACGATATGACAAAACAGTTATTATCAGGTTCAGGTTCAGCTGATATAAAATGTACGGATAACTTTAACCTTTCTCTAACCGCGGATTCCGATTTTTACAACCGTTATGCGGGGGAAAACGGCAGTGATACGGTACCGGAAGCGGAAAAGGGAATTTCCGTTTTTTATCTGAATCCATCTGCATCCGGTATCTGGACAAAGGATGGGGTAACAGTAATCTTGTCCGGAGTATACAACCTTGAGTGCAATGCAGGAGATGATTCGGCCTTCACCGGTTATGACGGTGATTTAACGGAGCTGTCTCTCCATCGGGGGCAGTTCGGACAAAAAATCTCATGGTCAAATGATGTTTTTTCATTTTATGAAGCAGCGTCAGCCGTAGTCGGAACTGCAATCGGCAGCGGTTCTGTTATAGTTCCTTTTACTGCGGGTGCTACGGCAAAGGTCGGAAACCCCGGGGCCGTAATTGTCTTATCCGCGGAAGGCGGCCTGTCGAGCGGGCTTGAATCATGCCGGGAGCTTGAAGAAAAATATAAATTTACCTATCTGTCTTTTATACCCGGCGAGACAACAGACTGGTATGGTATATTCAGTGCTTCCGTACCTGTTTACGGCAGGTTTTCAGCGGTATCTTCTGTTGAATACCGGAAAACAGCCTTCAGCAACGGTACCTGGGAACCTGTTTATTCCGGTACTTCGGCGTCCGGATTGTATGGTTTCGTACAGCGTGACAGAACGCTGCTCAAAACAGTAGAATCCCTGTCAACGACGGTAAAGAATATTTCATTGACGGCGGATTGGACTGCATACTGGAAGGATGTGCCTGTTCTTGAAAACGAACAGACTCTTGGTTTGTCTGCCGGAATTCAGGATGCGAAAGCCGACAAAGGTGCCGATACGTCTGTAAGGTTTGAACTTGGAGACGATGCCGATAACGTTCCTGAAATAGCTGTTTCAGGGTTCTGCAGACTTTCGCCGGGACTTCGTCTTGATTTAAAAGCAGAGGATATAATAAAGTTACTGAGCGGAGAATCAAGAACGTATGCCGGAAAATATATTACAAGAAGCGGTAGCGCATCCGTATTCTTAAAATTCTTTTTCTGATAATAGTAACGATAACCAGGAGGCTATAGACACATGTTTGCTTTAATAAAATCCGGCGGTATTCTGATGATTCCTATCATACTGTGCGGTGTGATTGCTACTTTCATAATTATTGAACGCTGTTATTATTTTTATATAATCAGGAAACGGGATGAGATCCTTATGCCGTCCCTGACCGATGCACTTCTAAAAAAAGATTTTCAGGCAGCTGAAATAAGTTGTGTTACGGCCGGTACTCCGGCGGCGAAAGTGATTAAAAAAGCTCTCGAATGCCGCAGATGGCCGGAACCTGATTTAAAGGAAATCATTTCTGTGGAAATGGATGCTGTCGTACCCCTGTTTGAGCATCTGCTTACAACGCTTGGAACAATCGCGAACATTTCGACATTGCTCGGACTGCTTGGAACGGTGACGGGTAATATCAGGGCTTTCGGTGTGCTTGGCAGCGGAGGCGCAATGGGGAATCCTGCCTTGCTTGCCGGTGCCATAGCAGAAGCGTTACTGACTACGGTTGCAGGACTGTCGGTTTCAATTCCGGCTGTCGTTTTCCATAACTTTTTTGTCTCGCGGGTAAACCGGCGCATAACGGAAATGGAATCGAATGTAACGTCGGTACTTGTCCGGCTGACGGGCCGGGTGCTGTGATATGAAAATAAAACGGAGAAGCGGCGTCCAGGCCAATGTAGATCTCATCCCCATGATAGACATCGTATTCCAGCTCATTCTCTTTTTTCTTGTATCTACGACGTTCGCCGTCCTTCCTGCAGTAACCGTACGGCTTCCGGACAGTTCGACTGCAAAAAGCGAGAGCGTTGCAG
>DCFS01000241.1 GCA_002319875.1 Treponema sp. UBA1798
CTTTTTGAAGTGCTTTTGAAACTTCTAAGACAGCCCCTTTGCAAAAATAAAAATGCTAACGGAGCACAGCACCCTGTATTATTTTTTTTGCAACCGTAACCAGTTCTGCCAGTTTTGCATCAAGATAGGGGGTAATATCATTGTATGAAGTATCGATGCAGTTTTCATTACGGAACTGTGCAAATTGCCATGAAGCATCGGGCGGGAGTATGGAGGCGATTTCACGGATATCATTTTCTGCAACGAGTCCCGGAACTAATACCGTCCGGAATTCCCGGCTGTCTACAGGGTATGTTGATATGAGCTTTACCGATCGTATCAGACGCTCTGCATATGTTTCCATCCTTTCTGCGGAATAACTATAAAACGGTACTGGTGATACCGGCTCTGTATACCGCTTTTTTTGAAGATTCGGTGCAAGTTCTTTCTCATACCGTGCCGGTGCCGTTTTTATATCCATTGCAATAAAATCAGGACGTACCGCTTTATCGGCGAGCAGTTCCTGCAATTGATCAGGCAAAGTTCCATTTGTGTCGAGTTTTATTTTATAGCCGAGGGAACGGGCCTTCCTGATGAGTTCCGGTGTCAAAGGATTCAATAACGGTTCACCCCCGCTTATAACGAATCCGGACAGCACATTTTTACGTTGTATCAGATGTGCCATCACCGTCTCTGAAGAGACAAACCCACTTATGCTCTGTCCGTTATTGTCTGTTACAAGCTCTTTATTGTAACAGTATGGGCACCTCAGATTGCATCCCCGTAGAAAGAAAGTACACGCAACTCTTCCCGGGTAATCTACCAGTGTAGTTTTTATGAGTACCCCTGCCGGAACAGACAGTAAATTCTGCACATTCATTATAGTCGGTACGGCAGTTCAGACAACATCTGCAACAGGTTCAAGTATGGCAGAGAGCTCTTCGACATTGTGGGCACGGGCTGTTTCATTACCATTTGCCCCATAAAAAATTACGGTAGGTGCGGCAAAAACACCTTTCAGTGCAGCCTGTGAAAGACCGTCTTTTGTATCCACATCGATGATAGTACCTGTCAGTCCTGTTGCTTCCATATACGCTTTTACGGGCGGGCAGTTTGGACATGTCTTTCTTGCATAAAATTCGTAATTTCCTGTCTGATTAGGGGCTTCGTATGTGGCTGTATCTTTCCCGACTACCGGTTTTTCTATTTTTTCTACCGTGTTGCATCCGCATCCGGAATCTGCTGTCGTCAGGCTGTATTCCTTACTTTCTTCTATAGTAAACAGTTTCCGGTGATTAAACTCATCACGTTTACCTTTGTTCCAGTTACGTACGGCCCGGTAATATCCTACAATACGGGCATAAACTTCCGTTTCCCGGCCATGGACATTTTTCAATGCTTCCTTTGTTGCAGCGATATCTGCATCAATCGCTGCAAGAGTCCTTTTTGGCATTACTTCGTTCATTTCTATTCCTCCCACAGAATACACTATCGTATAGTACGCTAAATATAGTGGTGTTTTCTATATTTGTCAAGTTATAACACCATTGGTATTGACTACTCGGTGTGACGTCTTACTGTTTCTGCCCGGCAAGAACGGCATCATGTTCCTTCTCGAGTTCTGCAAGTTTTACTTTCAGGGCCTGTTCTGCTTCAGCTTTACATTTCGGACATTCGAATTGCTGCCCGTTCAGATATCCGTGAACAGGGCAGATGGAATACGTAGGAGAAATCGTAATGTATGGAATACGGTAATTTCCCAGTATTGTACGTACTAAATCGCGGCAACTTCTCCAGTCCTTGATTTGTTCACCCATAAATGTATGGAATACTGTTCCTCCCGTATATCGTGTCTGAAGGGATTCCTGGTGATCAAGAGCTTCAAAAACATCTGCTGTATAATCTACAGGCAGTTGCGTCGAATTGGTATAGAAAGGATCGTCCGTACCGCTTGTAATAATATCGGGATAATGCTCTTTGTCATGACGTGCAAGACGATATGATGTGCTTTCTGCAGGAGTCGCTTCCAGATTAAATAATTCTCCTGTTTTTTCCTGGTAGTCTGCAAGCCTGTTTCTCATATGATCGAGAACTTGTTCAGAAAAAGCTTTTCCCTTAGGATCTGCTATATTACAACGAAGGAAATTCAGGCAGCATTCATTCATGCCGCACAGACCGATCGTATTAAAATGGTTTACCAGCGTTTTCAAGTACCGGTGCGTATAAGGAAATAAGCCACCGTCGAGAAGTTTCTGTATAACCTTTCGTTTTATACACAGACTCTGTTTGGCAAGATCCATAAGGTAGTCAAGCCGGGCATAGAATTGTTCTTCAGTTTTTGCAAGATAACCTATTTGCGGAAGGTTAATAGTGACAACACCGAGAGAACCGGTGAATTCGTCAGAGCCGAATAAACCGCCGCCACGTTTACGCAATTCCCGTTTGTCCAGACGGAGACGGCAGCACATGGAACGGACATCCCCCGGATTTAAATCTGAATTAATAAAATTCTGAAAATAAGGGGTTCCATACTGGGCTGTCATTTCAAATAACAGTTTTGCATTATCGCTATTCCAGTCGAAATCTTTTGTTATGTTATATGTTGGAATAGGATATCCGAAACCGCGTCCTGCAGCATCGCCTTCCAGCATAAGCATAATGAACTGTTTATTGATAAGATCCATTTCCTTCTGGCAATCACCGTAGGTAAAGTCCTGGTCTTTTCCGCCAACAATCGCTTTCTGGTTTTTAAGATCATCAGGGCAAACCCAGTCAAGCGTTATATTGGTAAACGGAGCCTGTGATCCCCACCGGCTTGGAGTGTTTACACCGTAAATATAACTTTGAATACACTGTCTGACTTCTTTTTCCGACAGGTTATCCTTTTTAATGAAAGGGGCCAGATACGTATCAAAGGAACTGAATGCCTGTGCGCCGGCCCATTCATTCTGCATAATACCAAGGAAATTGACGATCTGGTTTACCAGCGTGGAAAGATGTGTTGCAGGCGTCGAAGTAATTTTATCAGGAACACCACCCAATCCTTCTTTAATGAGCTGCCGGAGTGACCAGCCTGCACAGTATCCTGAAAACATGGAGAGGTCATGGATATGGAAGGCGCATGTTCTGTGAGAATCTGCAATTTCTTTTGTATATATATTTTTCAGCCAGTAATTTGCTGTGATGGTACCCGAGTTATGAAGAATCAGTCCGCCGAGAGAGAAATTAACATTTGCATTTTCATTTACACGCCAGTCTGTCTGTCCGAGGTATCCATCCATTGTAGCGTTGATATCAAGCATCAGGTTTTTTGCATCGCGCATTGCCTCGTGTTTTGCCCTGTATAGAATATATGCTTTCGCAATTTCTACTTCCTGCTTTTCAATAAGTACCGTTTCAACGACATCCTGTATTTCTTCAATGGCCGGGATGGAATGTGCCCGCCGTCCTGCAAGAAGCAGTCTGAGGTGTTCCTCGACCGCATCTGTCAGTGCTTCCGCTTTTTCATCGTTCGGATGTCTTTCAGTAGCTTCAATCGATTTACCGATCGCGCGTTCAATTTTTTTTCTGTCATACGGCGCTATTGCACCGGAACGTTTGACAACCGACTTGATAAACTGAGTTGCTTCTTCATTTCTGCTTGATCCCAGAAAACTCCTCCATTCCGGGAATACTGCCTGGTCACTCACTTTTGTCCCTCCCAAGTTTGTTTACTTCATTGATAAATTCATCAAGATTTTCAAAGTGTTTATATACCGACGCAAAACGGATGTAAGCGACTTTATCTATGCGGTTAAGCCGTTCAAGAACGAGTTCTCCAAGTTCCGCTGTACTGATTTCCCGTATCGTCTTCCCCCGCATTATGGCTTCATCTTCGATTTCATTTACGAGAATTTCGACCATTGATGCAGAAACCGGACGTTTTTCAAGGGCTCTTTCGATTCCTTTTTCGAGTTTTGCCCGATCGAAGGGCTGTCTGCGGCCATCCCGTTTTACGACCATAAACGGTTTTTCTTCAATACGCTCATAGCTTGTAAAGCGGTAACCGCAGTTAATGCATTCCCGCCGTCTCCGGATGCTTTCGCCGTTTGCCATAGTACGTGATTCTATTACTTTATCATCCAAACTTCCGCAGTACGGGCAGCGCATACTTTTTCCTTTTTTTGCTGGTTGTATATAGTGTTTTTGATGTAATATAAATACTATATACCACTAGATATGTAATGACAAGGCAAATATGAAAATTTTTTAGTGAATTTTACTGATTTCGCAGGCCTGCCGGATTTTTGTATAGTTACCCGGCCTGTTTACGGTACTGGCGGTTTCTTATTGCCTTTGATATCTGACACACTTCGTACGCACACAGCGAAATAAGAACAGGAATCAGTATTGAAATTCTTCGGATACTGTTTTTGCCTCCGCGGGCTTTCCATGCGAAATCGATTTTATCCCATATATTGAAAACCATTGGGATGAACATCAGAAAAAAAGAAAATATTTCCGTGAATGCCGGTACTTTGGAAACGGGAAGAATGGACCGGATTGCTGTTTCAATCGCAGCAAGACCTTGCCGTAATGCAAGTGATGATGTTGTATGAAAAAAAAGGGATGCAAACTGTAACGCGAGGACGAGACGTATGCAAAGTATTATATCGGCAGGCATCGGATAGAGTAAGTTTTTTGTAAAAGCTGTATGAGTCCCCTGTATGGAAATTTCAGTCAGAATCCCTGTTGTCCACAGCAGCAGTGCATAATAGATGCAGGGTTTAAGATCCTGAAGCTGTTCTTTTATGCAAAAACCGGCGGAAAATGCAGCGAGGACTGTAATAGCAATCAGGAGTAAGCATAGGTGCACCGGTAACAGAAACGCTATGGACTGCAGTATAAACATGGCAGTAATTTTGAGCCATACCGGAAGCTGATGAAAGACCGACATGCCCGGCCGATAACTGAAAAGAATGTTTTTTGATGATTTTACAGCCATATAAGATCTTTTACTGAGTGATAGGTAACAAGCGGATTTCTGATGCCCCATTGCCCGAGAGGATATTTCAACCCTTCTTCCGGTATGCCATCAAACATTTTCCGGCCTCTGCAAAGTACAATGAATCTGTCACACAGACCAAGCGATTTTTCTAATTCATGAGTCAGTATGATTACCGTATGACCTTCTGCCCGGAGCAGTAAAATCAGCTCATTTACCTGTTTAATTCCATCATAATCAAGATTTGCGTATGGTTCATCAAATATTATGAGGGAACGATTCAAAGCAAGAATGCCTGCAACCGCAAGCCGGCGTTTTTCTCCTCCTGAAAGCAGACGGGCAGGGTAATCCTCCTTTTTTTCAAGCCCTACTTTTGCGATTGCCGCATGAGCCTGAACGGCAGCTTCTTTCTTTGAAAGTCCCAGATTCAGGGGGCCGTACATAACGTCTTCAAGAGGTGTTTCGCCGAGGATCTGGGCATCTGCTTCCTGAAAAACCAGTCCGGCGTCTGCCGGATTGCCGCCGGCTCCCGTGAGCTTTACTGTTCCGGAAGAAGGTTCCATAAGACCTGCGATTATCGACATAAGAACACTTTTGCCGGACCCGTTTGCCCCGCCGACAAGTGTACATGATCCGCTTTCAAGCGTAAAGGATATATCATCAAGCACGGTAATAATTTCACTGCCGGCAGAGACAGAGAACTGTTTTGTAATATGGGACAATTTCAGCCCGGCACCATTTCCGCTTGTTTTTTCCATTGAGGTTATGCTTCAGAATAAAGATATTGTGCGATAACTGGTCTGAGTTTTGCTGCGAGCGGCACAGTTATGGCCAGCTTGATCAGATCTCCCGGAAGGAAAGGTATTACACATCCGGCTAGCGTAACCGGCAGCGTGGTATGTTTCAGGTGCATGAATTGTATAATCCCCGGGATATAGATTACGATATACCCGGTCAGTGCGGCAGCCGAAAGCCGCAGAATATTTTTTACTGAAAATGGCTTCTGTATAAAAGCCGGTTTACCGGCAATGAGCCCTGCTGCCAGAGCGCCGGAAAAATAGCCGATAAGAAAACCTCCGGTAGGTCCAAGCAGATGCGCAAAACCGCCGCGCCCCCCCGAAAAGACAGGTAACCCCAGAATTCCGGCGATAAGAAAAAGTCCTGTACTGGCTGCCCCCTGGAAGCCTCCCAAAATACAGGCAGAAAGTATGACCATCATATTCTGAAGGACTACAGGAATTCCTCCGGGGCCGACCGGAACCGCAATAAAGCATCCGACACTGATAAACGCTGCAAATAATGCAACAAAGACGGAACGTAAAGTTGTCAATTTCATGATATAGTGAGTTTACATTTTATTCTTTTTACTTGCAACTGGTTAACAATATCTTTTCCTGTTTATTATTTCAACAGACAAAAGACAGGAGAAAAGTAATAACAGTGCCGTATACGGAAGCCAGTTTCCGAAACGTGCATATACAGTTACGTTCCGTTTATAGACAGGAACCGCATAAGCCATTGAAGTTTTCTGAAAAAGCGGCAAATCAGCCAGAATCTTTCCGGCCGGGTCAACTACTACAGAATAGCCGGAGTTCGTTGACCGTACGAGCGTTGTTCTGTATTCTACCGCGCGTAAGGCCGCGATAACAAAGTGCTGATATTCGGCAGATTTTGTAAGCGACCATGAATCATCAGTCAGATTTATAAAAACTTCGCTGCCGGAAAAAAACAGTCCCCTGCAAACGGAAGGAAAAGCATCTTCAAAACAGATTGGCGTACTGATCCGTACCATTGTCTGAGGAACCGGTGAATCATCGTTTTCCAGAGATATGATGTTGACGAGAGGTTCCTGTGCATCCGGATTTTTGTGCGCAGGAACGTCAAACAGTACATATTGTTCTCCTGCCTTCCAGCCACTGGAAAATCCGACTATGCTATCCATAAATTTCAGTACCCATTCATACTCGGTACCCGGAATAGCTTCTGCGAACGGTACAAGATGTATTTTATTAAAAGCACCGCGATATTTTCCATTTTCATCGAAAAGAACAGCTGCGTTTCCATACAGATGTTTTTTCCTGTTAAAGGTATAGGGTGCCCCGATAATAAAAGGAACATGAAGCCGGTTTATAAAAGAAACGAGAGGTTCTTTTTCCGGATATAATGAGTAATGGTCTTCTGCGGCCGGAAACGGGTATCGGAGGACGGCCTCACTCCAAAGTACCAGGTCTGGTTTCATTCCTGCCCTGAGGAAATCCGTTATCCGTGATTCACTCAGGCTTTCTGATACTTCAATTGCTTCGTTATCGTCCTCGGAAGCCCATGGATCAAGGTTCTGCTGTACCAGTATGGTATTCAGGAACTTTTCCGGTATGCGGCGTCTGTAGAACTGATACACACCATACAGAAATGAAATGGAAAACAACATGCACAGACACGCTGCTGTGTTACGGTAACCGGTGAACAGAACAGGAGATTTTACCGTATGGGCAAGCATATCCGTCAGCAGCAGTCCTTCCGCACAGACTGCCGCAAAAAAAGCAAACAGGAAGCTTATTCCATATACACCTGTTATGTCCGTGATTTGTATAATGGGTTTAAATGAGTACGCCGACATGGAGAGGGTTCCCCACGGGTAACCAAGAAATCCGCTTGACTTTACCCATTCCCACGACGTCCATGAGAGTGCAAACCAGATTATTCTTACAGGAAGTGCCCATGCTTTTTCTGTACCGGTTTTCCATAATGTATTTCGCCATGTAAAGGGAATGTAGAGCACGCATCCGAAAACAGCTGCAATAAACGCCGTACCGAGTGCCGAAGCACCAAGCGTAAAAATTGCAAAATCACGGAAATTTGCAAGCCAGAAACTTGAAAACAAGTGAACCGTTAACGCCTGTATCCCATTCAGAAAAAACGCATCCCGGTATGATTTTGCGTATGAGATTGCTATATACAGGGGGATCAGTGAGATCAATCCTGCCACTGGAGAGCCCAAAGAGAAAATTTCATTGGGAATTGCTACAGATAAAATTAAACCGGAAAAAAATGCACAAAAAACTTGTAAAATTCGGTTCATTATATTATTATTCTACATATTTAGTTGTAAAAGTGCAACATCCTAAAATGCGCGGGAAAAAATTGGATATACTATGAAACAGGTGAATGACGCACATGAGACCGAGTATGAGGTATTGCCGGAAGTAACGGTTTCGGCACCGGGGCGTTTTCACCTTATCGGGGAACATTCGTGGTTCTGCAAAGATAAGACACTCTCAATGGCAGTGAATCTTCCTGTTTATGTAGCTGTGTCTGCCCGCGATGATTCTGTTCTCCGTTTTTATTTTCCGCAGCTGAATGAACGTAAACGGGCAAATCTTTCATCGCTGAAATTCCGCCGGGAAGACAGATGGGCAAATGCCATTAAAGCTGTTATTTATGGCTTTACTTCGGGTGGATTTGATGTCCGTGGAATGAACTTTACCGTATACAGTGATATACTCCCGTCTGCCGGGTTCGGGATTACAACTGCCATAAAGGCTGGCACGGCGATTGCAGTACGCGCCCTGCTTGACCTGCATTGCTCCGATGTGCAATTGCTTCAGGTGATAGAGCGGGGAAATAAACTTTTTCTGAATACCGGGAATTATCTGGCGGATAACTTTGCTGCATTGTATTCAAAGGAAAATACACTTATCCTCACCGATCATGCAAAGGCTTCCTGGGATTATGTTCCCTTTGTTTTTTCAGATAAAGTTGTCATGCTTACAGATGCGCGTGTTCCCCGTATTTCCGTCTGGGATGAAGAAACTGTCCGCGAAACTGAAAATGTGCTCCTGCTCGGAGAACTCAAGGAAGCAAAAAGTAATGTATATGGCGGCTGGGTATATGATTCCGACAGCACAAATGTAAATGAGGTCCTTTCAGTCGTCGGCGAAGATATCCGCAGGCGTTTATTATGTATTATGCAGGAACACCAGAATATTCTGATGGCACAGGAAGGACTTGCGACACAGCAGTTTGGTATTTTTGCCCGTGCGGTAAACCGCAGCCATGAAAGTATGCGCGATTTATACGAAATTTCCTGTCCGGAAATAGACTGGATACTGAAAAGGGTAAACGAACTGGAACCGAACCTTGAAGATGTACGGAATCCTGTTACCTGCGGCCGCATAACAGGAAAAGGGTTCGGACGGTGTCTTTATACCATAATCAGGAGGGAAGATGTTCCTGAGTTTCAGAAAAAACTGAAAGAATACGAGCGTATTTTCGGTTTTCACCCTTCCAGTTATGAAGTCAGACCTGTACAGGGTGTTCATATTGTGGATTAAGGCATGCGGCTGCTTTTAACGAATGATGATGGTATTGGCAGCGAGGGCATTTCTGTTCTTGCCGGCAGGCTTTCGGAAAAACATGAAGTATGGATCGTTGCTCCTGACTCTAACCGTTCAGGCGTTTCACACTGTATTACTATGAAAAATTCCATGAAGCTTGTTAAAACTGGAAAACGTAAATATAAATATTCGGGAACACCGGCAGATTGTGTGATAACAGGGTTGCGGAGCGGGCTTATCCCGGAAGATCCGGATGTGGTTATATCGGGAATAAACAGAGGTGCCAATATTGGTACGGATATCCTGTATTCGGGAACTGCTGCGGCAGCAAGACAGGCCGTACTGTATGGTATTCCGGGGATTGCGCTCAGTATCGATTCAAGTGACGGAAGATGGGAATATGATGCTCTTGCTGATTTTACTGAAAAAAATCTTGTACTGCTTAAAAATCTCTGCTCAACAGCGGGGTATAATGGCAGTATGCCTGCCACTCCCTGTGTTTTTGTTAATGTGAATGCATTAAGTGCTCTCTCCTATAAAGGAGTCAGATGTACCGATGTATCATTTCGTGAATATCATGATACAATACAGCTCAGAAACGTTTCCGGTGAGGTCTGCTACAGTTCTTTCCGGGGCGGTTCTATCGTCAGCGGCAGCCGGCAGCCGGGTGATTATGAGGCTGTATGCGATGGATATATTTCGGTTTCCCGAATTTATGCGGAGCCGGTTTCCGCCGGTATAGTGGACGGCCTTGTATTTTCACTGTAAAATAATACTGGCAGGAGTTTATGACAGAAGAAAATATTCTTTCTGAAGGTATCATATTGTATAAAAGGCGGTCATATAAAGAAGCCCTTGCTTTTTTTTTAGGCCTGCCTGATGATGCCGGTGCAGACAGTATAGAACTTGCATATTATATCGGTTTATGTTACATGAAACTTGAACGGTATGAAGATGCATTACTGTATCTTGAACAGGTTGTTACAGCCGGTAAAAATATAAACCGTCTTCTACAGTGCAGATATCTTCTTGCCGTTATTTATGCAATGACCGGACGGAAACGACTTGCACAATTTGAATTGAATAAACTGATCGAAACAGGCTATCGTACGGCTTCGGTGTATGCTTCTCTGGCGTATGTCGCCTGGCTTCAGGAAGATTTTGACGAATGTATAGAGTATTATAAACGTTCTCTGGCGGTAGACCCCAATAATGCGACAGCACTGAATGGACTGGGATATGTCCTGGCCTGTGAAAACAGGGATCTGACATCCGCACTTGCATATTGTAAAAAGGCACTGGATAGTGCTCCTGATTCTGTCGCCTGTCTGGATTCGCTCGGCTGGGTATACTTTAAATTAGGTTTGCTGAAGGAAGCCGGAAAATATCTGAATATGGCAGCCGGAAAAAGCAAGGATAATAAGGAAATTACCGAACATCTTCGTTTGCTGTCGGAAAGCCGGAATATATGATGATAAAAATTTTAAAAAGCTCTGTCGTTTTGACTTTGTTACTGCGGGTTTCTTTTTTTATGGCTGGCTTCTTTCTGACCATGCCGGTTTCCGGCCAGACTGAAGGGGAAAATAATACCGGAACCCGTTCGATACGGACCGCAAATGAAGGGTTCGCCGAGGAAGAATTCCGCAGAGGGGTGCAGGCCTACTACCGCGGATCCTTTAATGATGCCATACTTCAGTTTGAAAAAGCCCTTTCCTATGTGCCGGGAGAGAACCGGATTCTGGACTGGCTTGGGAAAGCCTATTATCGTGCCGGCATAGAAGGTGCTGCTCTTGAACAATGGCAGTTTGCTTCCGATGCGGGCTATGGCGGCCTGCTTCTTCAGAACCGTATTGAAATCGTTCGTGACCGGCGTATTACGGGGGCAGATCAGGAAGCCTCTCTCAGGTACACGGAATCGGGAAGCTTTCCCGGTGTCCGGGGAAAAAATATGATTTTCGGCCAGCCGGTTTCGGTCCTGCCGGATGCGGATGGTACATTCTGGCTTCTTGCATACGGCTCCAACGAACTTCTTAAATTTGATGTAAACGGAACTGTAATAAACCGTATAACGGGGCCGGTCAATGGTTTTGACAGGCCGGTAGATGTGATACGGTTGCACGATGGACGTTTTCTGGTCAGTGAAAGCGCCGGTGACAGGCTGAGTGTCTTAAATGCGCAGGGTCGTTTTGAAAAATACATTGGAGAAAAAGGACGCGGAAATGGACAGATGGTAGGGCCTCAATACCTTGCTCAGGACATCTTCGGTAATATCTATGTTACTGACTTCGGCAACTGCCGCGTAGATGTATTTGACCGCAACGGGAAGGCGCTGTTTTTTTTCGGTATGAAAACAGACCGGTTTGCGGGGCTTCAGGGACCGACCGGTATCGCTGTTCTTGACGAACGGGTATTTGTAGCCGACTGCGTAACCGGAGCGGTGTATGAATTCGACCGGTCTGGAAATTATACAGGGGCTCTTACAGAAGAAAAAACTTTCAAGCATCCTGAGTCCCTGAAAAACTGGGGGAATTATCTTCTTGCGTGTGATTCGAACCGGATTGTGTCTATAGATACTTCTACCGGTGCCGTTTTTGAAAATGCGCGTACCGGAAATGCACCGTCACGTCTTATGACTGCGGTTCCCGACAGCAATGGCAATATGCTTGTTACTGATTTACGTTCCAACGAACTGTATATTATGTCAAAAATGACTGAACTTGTGGGCGGGCTTTTTGTACAGATAGAACAGGTAAATGCAGACAGCTTTCCTGACGTAACGATGGAAGTGCGTGTGGAAAACCGTCACCGCCAGCCCGTGGTGGGATTACGGGATGGTAATTTTTTTGTAACCGAAAATAAACGTCCTGTAATGGGCATGAAGCTTGAAGCTGCGGCTTCTAACAACCGGCTTGCAGATATTACGCTGCTCATTGACAGGTCTGCTGATACTGACGGTTACCGTGATGAATTACAGTCTGCTGTCCGGGAACTTGCCGCATCAATGGCAGGGCAGGGTACATTGCGTATCGTATCTGCAGGAGAAATTCCGGTAACGGAATATACGGGGACCCCTGCAGGTGCCGTGAATTTTGATCCTGTCGGATTAAAGACTCCTGTTTCCAGTAACGTCGCAGTTGATCTTGCGGTCCGTCTTGCTGCCAATGATCTTATAAAAGGCGAAAAAAAACGCGCCATAATCTACTTAACGGCCGGTACTGTTTCCCAGCTGGCATTTACAAAGTACGGATTATCGGATCTTACCGCATATCTGAATAACAATTCTGTCATATTTTCTGTAGTGCAGCTGGCGCAACAGGCACCGGCCGAAGAGATAAACTATCTGTGTACAAATACGATGGGAAACAGTTATTATGTATACAGACCGCAGGGGCTTGCATCTGTAATACATGATATAATTGCTATACCGAACGGTTTATACCGGATTTCCTATAAATCTGCATTACCGGCAAATTTCGGACAAGCTTATCTCCCTGTGGAAACGGAAATTTACCTTTTGAACCGTAGTGGCCGTGATGAGAGCGGTTATTATGCGCCTTTACAATAAAACAACTCCGGATATCTGATTCAGCTGTAAAATTTGTCTGGCCTGCAGACGATTTTATCTGCCTTAAAATTGTATTTTTGCACCTATACTGGCAGATGCCGTAAGCAGAATCGATGTATCCCATGTACAGCTGTATGTCTCTGAGACGCTGCTGGTTACCGTCAGATTTTTTGTTATCTGCATGTCGAGCGTATGTGCCAGTTCGAAAGCCTGTTTTTTTATTACTTTTGAATTTGTTGTTGATGAAGAAGTCGCTTCCGAAAAAGTACAGTTGAAGCTGTCCGTTCTGGTAAGTATTATATGAGAGTCGTCAAAATCCGGCTTGAACAGAATAACTGCGCCCAGTAGCGGAGACATATGCCCCCGTCGTTTCCAGACTATTGTAAATTTTGTGCTCCAGTCATCAGCTGTTTCAAAACTGAGTTCGCTTCCTGTTTTCAGCGTATCGGTATCTGTAATATAAAAATTAGCCAAAAGGTATCCTGTATACAGTCTTGTCATGTCATCTGCATCCTCGCGGGGAATTTTTAATGTCGTTGAGACATAACCTGTATATTCATCCTGCCGGAACCATGAAAATAAGTGCAACTGACTTTCAGAACCGAATATATTAAATGCGGTATACCCTGCCGTAATTTTTATCTGATAAATATCACTGACCGTTGCTGATGTACGGATATCGCGGGCTGCAGTCAGGGCCATGCTTGCAGGAATCCACGCATCGCGGATGGTACCGTAAACGGGACGTTTCCATTCAGCACTATAGGTAGTTGTGTAATACAACGA
>DCFS01000038.1:0-2545 GCA_002319875.1 Treponema sp. UBA1798
CTGAAGTTTCAGCATATATCAAACGTATGTGCTGGCTGCTTACCGATTCGATAAATCAGACGGAAATTGCCATTCTTTGCTGTTACAACAGGCTTTCCTGGCAGGCAGCAAAACCACTGTTTGAGCATCAAATTGAATTCAACTATCTTGAAGAAGAACTGCTTCCCGACTGTACGATCAAAGACGGCGTACTCGCAGCCGGCGGGCAGCATTACACCATTGTCATTACAGACGGCATATACGAAAGCGGAACCAGCGTGATACTTGAACGTTTCAGACAAAGCGGCGGAACAGTTCTGTCATTTGACGACGAAACGATTCTGCCCAAACTGGAAAAAAATAGTAACTCAGACTTCCGGTCAGAACCTTACAATCCGGACCTGCGTAAGACACACGTGTGCAAAAATGGTATAGACTTTTATATTCTCACTAACGAGGGAGAAAGTACTATCCGGACACAGATACAGCTGCCTGGCAGAACGATTATCCAGTTGTGGGATGCAGAAAAAGGAACCATTACGCCCTGCTCTGCCCCGCTGTCCGGCAGATATGATATATGCCTTGAAAAGCGCAAAAGTATTATTCTGGCAGCTTCCGGTCCGACTGGCTGACATCAGTAAATAGTCAAGACCGGCTGCACTGTTTCAGAAGCAAGCCGATCTTGTGCGCGACAATACAACACCTCAGTTATAAACGTATGCAGTTCCTGCCTTTTTTCTGTTCATAATGTAAAAAATCTCAAAACCGGGCATTGTGCGATAACTCTTTACAGTATATGATTCTATTACATATTTTAATTTTAAGGGGAGTATATAATGAAAAAATATGCGTGTGCGGTTATTGTCGCGGTCGTTTTTACCTGCATTTCCTGCAATAAAACCGGGAATACCGCACAGACTGGTTCCGGCGGCAGTCTTTTCGGAGGCTCAAAGACAGTCCCGGCTGTTAATCTTCTTGATAATGTGTATATCTGGAATGCAACTGACGGTAAGCTGGATGAAAAACCGCTTCCCGGGCAGCTGGACATGGGAAGTGCAGTCGAATACATGAATGAAGAACAGACGTTCGGGCAGTATTCGTATGCGAAGATCAGGACTAATTCCGGAAGCGAAGGCTGGATTTCCGCATACCGTGTTGCAGAAAATGCGGTGCCGGCGGTAGTTGCAGAAACAACGGTGCTGTATACATTTCCTTTAAAGACCTGCCCGTCTATTCGTCGTGTCCCTGCAGGGCAAATCGTCGGTGTTTTCTGTGCCTCCTGTGCTGTTAACGGATTTGTAAAAATCGCGTACTGCACGTATAAAAATGACGGAACATATACAGACCGGTATACAGGATATGTACCCCTGGAACTGCTTTCTTCCAGTAAAAATGATATTGAATGCGCTCTTTTTATGGTTCGCGCCAACAGGGATTCCAGCCAGTGGACCACCTGCGCAACGTTTGCCGGCAAGACAAATTCGATCTTTAATAATACCGTTTCATTTTCACTGCGTGATCCGGAGATATTTAATTACACCGGTTCGGATAATCCCGAAACCTCTGACAATTATCATGATGGAAAAGGAATTCCGGTATCCGGTGAAATTCCGGTCATTTCAATTCCGCTGCTGAACGGCAGCGAACCGACCCGCTGGCTGCCTGCCTTTACTGACGGGAATCCCTGTATCGTACGGCTGTGGAGTCAGTATCGGGAAAACGGCGCGAAACTGGATCAGCCTGTCTCATCAAATATTACACAACATCCTGATATTAACGAACTGGCGATTCCGGTAGAAAGCACCGTATTGATGCAGAATCTTTCATTAAAAGATAAAGACGAAAAAGATCCTTCAAAACTGGTGTGGAAGGCAGCGCTTAATCTCGGTGAATCCGTTCATCTGACCGGTCAGGAATTTACAGATTCCAATAAAGTGACCTACGCTGAACTTACCCGTGTGGACGGTACAACCGGCTGGGCATACAAGGATTACATTGCGGAAAACAGTTTTCCTTCATATATTCCTCCTTCATCCGAATCACCCTGTATATTCAAGGAACAGAAAACGACTTCATACATAAAGGATGTAACGCTGTCCGATTACCAAGTAATTGCCATACATAAGATCGATGGGGTATCCGATGACTGGGTATGCATTTCGTACGTCGATCAGAATACCCGGAAACTCCGCAGAAATGTGTACGTAGAGCAGGGAGTTACCTATTCCAATAATGGTAAATTGAACGATGATAATGTAACCGCTGCGATTCTGCTTGCAAAGCTGAATCATCTTGCAGAGGAAGAATTCAAAAACGAAGATGATCGTACTTCGTATCAGTTTGTATATGCAAATCACATTGAAAATTGCAGCGATTCAGTTACCGTACCAGATACCTATGTAGTTACCGGATATGAAGAAACAACAGACGAAAAACTAATCGCTGCTGCGAAAAATAACGAAGAGCAGGAAACTGACGTTCCTGAGCTTCCTGAAACCGCTGAAGAGCCTGCAGCTCTAAACGGTTCCGGTACCTGATCCACAGTATTCTGCAACAGCGGAATACA
>DCFS01000038.1:2865-5465 GCA_002319875.1 Treponema sp. UBA1798
CTTTCTGCCCTGCTGCCGGGGACGGGCGCTCCGGCAGTTCTACTGCGCTCATATTCGTCACAGGTCATTTTTAGAATGGTCATCCGTACACAAATGCCCTTTTCGCCATTTCTGCATATTTCAAGGCCGCAGCCGTTTCCGTAAAACAGCTGCAGACGCTGATGAAGATTTTTAAGACCGTACCGTTCCTTTTCCGAAGAAAACGGTTCCCCGAGTTTTTCATTGAGCAATTTCAGTTCACTGTCGGCCATTCCCGTTCCGTTATCTTCAACGGACAGCAACAGTGTTTTTTCTCCGGACGAACAACCCCTGAAAAGAATATAATTATCCGACCCCGCTGTATCAAAACCATGAATAAAATAATTTTCGATAAGCGGCTGGAATACGTTTCTGATAACTCCGTACTGAAGCACATCCGTATCGATATGGTATCTGATGCGTACCGAATCCCCATACCGCGCGCTGAACAGTGAAAGATAGCGTTTACTGAACGCAAGTTCTTCCGCTATGGGAATAAAAGTTTTTGAACTGATAAATCCCCTGAATATATCAGCCAGACCTGTTATCAGTTCCGCCGTATCCGAATCACCATTCTGATACGAACGCGCACGCAGCATTTCCAGCGTATTGTAAAGGAAATGAGGATTGAATTTTGACTGCAGTTCAGCCAGCTCCGTTTCCTTCTGCCGGATTTCAAAATAATATGCCCTGTTGATATTTTCTGAAAGTCTTGTTGTCATTGCGTTTATGGAAGCGGCAATTTCCGGCAATCCGCTCTGACGGAAGGTGGTAGGGATTTGATATGCAAGATTATTTTCTCCGATCCTGACCAGTCCGTTTTTTATAACGGCAACTTCCCGGGAAACGGCGTTTTTAAGGGCAGAATAAGTTGCAGCCGAAATAATTGAAAAAACAAGTACTATAATGAGAATAGCAGGCGTATTACGGTGTGAAAAAGCAAGCAGTTCCCGTTTTGAAATACGGTATAGCAGCACCGTTCCGCGGTTATCAAGTGAACGGGAACGCACGATAAAACTGCCGGAACCGGCCTTGCCTGCAGAACCATACAGTGAAGCAGAATCGAATACCACGGCATTTTCATGCTGAATGGTATAATCAAGTGATTTTAAGCCGGCAATACCATCCGCACAAACATGGTTGAAACGTTCCGTATCATAACCGAGCAGGAAACACCCTTCCCCTCCGCCGAGCGGAACACTGCCGCAGATGGCAAAAGAAAGCGCTTTATCCGGCCCTGCCGGTCTCGTCGGATAAATTTCCAGTCCGGAACTGCAACGCCGTATGTCCTGCATAAAAGGGAAGCCGGCAGAAAGATCCTGAAGACTGTTTGAAGACCGGTACAGAATATAGTTTCTGCTGCGGTGTACCGAATACAGGGCAATCCATTTGACACGCGTATTCAGCAGCAAAAGCTGGGACAATGCCCTGGTCAGCACAAGCTGTTCCCACGGTGTAAGCGGGTGCGGTCTATCCGGATAATACGTATCGATTATCGAAAACGAATCACTGTTTTTTTCATAAATCGAAAGGTACGTCTGCCAGAATCCGTCCATGGTGGTCTGATATTCCTGTCTGAGCAGATCAGCCGTCATATCCGTTTTTGCCAGCAGATCACGGTTTTCCTTCTGCCATGCAAAAAAACACGCAAGAAAACTGACATAAAGCAGGAGAATAACATACAGCAGCGTCATCGAGAAAAACAGTCTGTTTTTTGGTACTGCCGGTGTTTTTCCGTTTATATCCATTTATAATATCTTCTGTGCTTCCGTACACATCAGCAGGAATGCGCCGACACCGTGCAGATCGTTGACTGATACCGGCCTGCTGCAGTAATAGTCATAGGTTCCGACACCTGTACCGATACAGACATTGCCGATCTGAATATCATCACCGCTCCAGGACAGACTTCGAATCACCCCGTTGTATCCCTTCCGCGCGTTTTCGAGATATACGGGATCAAGGATCCCCTTCCGGACTGCTCTGCAAATCGCTGCGGTATACAGGCAGCTGCAGGAATTTTCAAGCCAGTTTCCCTTCTGCCCGCCTTTATCGACTACCTGATACCACCGCCCGTCTTCCGACTGGAAACGGCACAGGGAAACCAGCAGATCACGGGCAAAAGCACACAGCATATCATAACCGCTGTGGCTTCTATCCATGGCCTCAAGATCATCAAGAACAGCCACGGGTACCCAGCCGATGGAACGACCCCAGAATTCCGGAGAACGTCCTGTGACCGGATCAGCCCAAACCGCTTTTTTAGAATAGTCCCAGGCATGGTACAGCAGCCCGGTTTTACTGTCTTTTGTATTTTTAAACATCAGTGAAACCTGCTGAACAACCAGATCCGTATATTCAGGATGTCCGAAATGCCGGGCATATTCTGCACACACAGGACCTCCCATATACAGCCCGTCAAGCCACATCTGATCGGGATACGTCTGCTTGTGCCAGAAACCGCCTTCCGGATTACGTGGAAAATTGTAGACAATGGGCAGCAGCGTGTCGAGCGCAGTTTTATACCGCGTATCGCCGGTCCTGTCAAATAGCGGATACAAAAGAATTGCAGGCTGTATATC
>DCFS01000087.1 GCA_002319875.1 Treponema sp. UBA1798
CCGCCGCAAAGGCTTTGACCCAGTTCAATATCGCCTTTGCCAGCCCCTGCCCGGCAAATTCCTCCGCCACGACAAATTTATGGAAGTAATACGCACGGTCCCGCTTCCCGGGCCAGTACCGCACATCGTACTCCAGAAGCAGAAAACCGCCGAAAGGCTTCCCGTTTATAAATCCGATATAATATTCCGGGTTACCGTATTTTCTGTCGAGCCCTTCCACGGTGAACTGCCCTTTTTCCCACATGGGCTTTCCTATCTTTTCCAGAAAACCGGCCCTCTCAAGCCATATTCCGATGAGCAGTTCCTTTTCCCTGTCGTCCGCTTTGTGAATATCAATTTTTGTTTCCAACGTAACTCTCCCCAGCCGGCAGCGCCGGTATGATAAATTTCCGGATGTAATCATATACCGGAATCCCGCAGTTATGCCAGCAGCCGCCTGCGGCAAGGCTGCCGATTCCGTACAGCATTACTTCCGTACCTGTAAACCCTGCATGCAGCTCTCTTAATCACCAACCCCGACGAAAGCGCGAGGTATGGAGTTCTCTACAGGTATTGCAGTCGGGATTTAATACCACTTCATACGCCCCAAGGGGCGGGGTATTAAAACTTCCGCACGAATAAAAGTTCCTGCGTCATCCCGGGCTTCCGGTAAAAATCCGTACATATTTAGTAAATAATAAAATTTGACAAATGAAAATACCACTATATAATGATTTATATGGTAGTAGAGGCGTCTTCAAAAGTAAGCCGGGCTTTGAAAACAATACTTCAATCTCTCCGCAGAAAATTTCCAAATCGTTAAAATACATAGATTTGTAAATTTGCTTCAAAAACAGTTTTCGAAAGTAACAGGATTTTAAGAGTGGCTCAGTATAGTAAAATTAAAACTAAGGCTGACAATGAAATTTACTAAAAATAAGATACATTTTTATGTGTTTATTTTACCTGGTTTTTTATTGTTCTGCTTTGCAATCCTTCTGCCTTTCTTCTCGGGAATCAATATCGCGTTTACAGACTGGAACGGTATCAGCCAGAAATATAATTATACGGGTCTGAAAAATTTTATAACAATTTTTTCAGACCAGCGGATGCTCTTACCAACCCGGAATTCTTTGTTATTCTGCCTGCTGGGTACTTTGGGAGGAACAATTCTGTCCCTCGGTATGGCTTTATTAATCAACTACAGGGAAAATAAAATAACCGGTTTTACCCGGACAGTATTTTTTCTGCCGGTTTGCTTCAGTTCCATTCTTACTGCTTTTATCTGGAAATTCCTTTATAAGGAAGTGTTTGCCTCCCTCTTCGGGATAAAGAGTTTCCTTGGAAATCCGGTAACAGTGATTCCTGCGATAACGGTTATGGAATTATGGAATACGGCAGGAATCAACATGCTAATTTATCTTGCCGGCTTAAAAAACATTCCCCAGGAATTTTACGACGCAGCAAAAGTAGACGGCGCTTCCCCGTTTACCGGATTTTTACATATTACATTACCATTACTGACACCGTCTTTTACCGTCTGCGTCACTTTATCGATTACTTCCTGGTTACGGGAATTTGCAACTACGCTGGCAGCGACTAATGGCGGACCCGGAGGAACGTCGAGAACGTTGTCCATTTATATATTTGAAAATCTTTTCGATTACAATAAGGCCGGGTATGGCCAGGCGATAGCAATAGTTTTTTCTTTGTTTTGTATTGTACTGGGAGTCACGGTATCGGATTTCTTCAGAAAGCGCGAAATAGAACTCTGATGGCAGAGGTGCAGATATGAAATATAAAAAATTTGTCTTTTATACTGTTGACGGCGCTATAGTTCTTTTTTTCCTATATCCGATTCTTATTGCAGTTAACACTGCATTCAAGAGCCCTCTGGAAACTGCACAATCAGTATTATCTTTCCCCACCGGAATATATTTGAAGAACTTCTACGAGGGAATGGAAAAAAGTAATTTTTCTCGTTCCCTCTTCAACAGCATCGTTGTTACTTTTCCTTCCGTTTTTCTTATTGTATTATTCTCTGCAATGGGCGGTTATGCTATAGCACGAAACGGGCATAAAAGCCGCTTTATTCACAATCTTGACAAAGTATATCTTGCTTCTCTCATGATTCCGTTTCAGATTATCATGATACCGATTTACCGGATGTTCCGGAATCTGGGGTTACAAAACTCTCTATCCGGTATGATCCTTATGTTTACAGGAAACAGTATTGCCTATGCAACGTTTTTGTATACGGGTTTTGTCAAGTCCGTTCCCAAAGAACTTGAGGACGCTGCAAGAATAGATGGTTGCGGTCCATACCGTATGTTTTTCAGAGTTGTATTTCCTTTGCTGACACCTGTTTCCGCAACAGTTGCAGCGCTCCATGTTATGTGGCTTTGGAATGATTTTAATATTTCAATTATTCTGCTTCAAAAAGACGCGGTACGCACTTTAACCGTAAAACAATATTATTTTTTCGGTCAATACTCATCATCGTATGGAATGGCTTTCGCAGCCGCAATAGTATCAATGATTCCTGTGGTTCTCTGTTTTCTTCTTGCCCAGAAATATATTGTTTCAGGAATTTCATCGGGAGCGGTAAAAGCATAATGTCTGCGGAGGAAATATATCGGAAACGTATTTTTTATTCTTAAGGAGGATAAAAATGAAGAAGACAGGGTTGGGAATTCTGCTGTTATTTACCGGGTACATGCTGTTTGCCGGAGGTACGGCAGATCGCGGAACAGGGGCAGGCGCTGCTCCGGTAACGGGAAAAGCCAAGACTGAGTTTACCTGGATGCATCATCTTGAAGAACAGGGGAAACAGGATTGGGTTAACTACTGTGTAAAAGAGTACATGAAAAAACATCCGGATGTTGTGATTAACGTTGAGATGATCCCGAATGATAATTTTCTGACTATGCTGAAAACCAGGATTGCGTCAAATGATGCTCCCATGATCTTCGACATCGACCGGATTAACACGCTGGAATTTGCAAAGGCCGGACACCTCGCTGACGTATCGGATATTGCAGATCTGAAGTCCAATTTCAATTCTGATATTCTCAGTCAGGGACAGGTAAACGGAGTACAGCGCGGTGTGCCTCTGGATGTATCAGCATACGGCGTTTTCTATAATAAAGATATATTTGATAAGTACAATCTGACCGTACCGACGACCGCCGATGAATTCCGGAAAGTGTGTGATACGTTATCCGCACAGGGAATAATACCCCTTGGAGCTCCCTTTGCGGAGTCATGGTGTCAGAAGCATTTCTGCTATGCATATGTGTATATAAACTGTGTGGAAAAAAATCCTGACTGGTTCACGCAGAAGATGTCCCTCCAGAAAAATTTTTCAGACGATAATGATTTCAAGAAAAGTATAGCGGATCTCGTTTCATACAAAAAATACTGGGGAAATGATCCATTTTCAACCAGCTGGAACGATGTATTAAGCGGAATCGCGACAGGTAAAGTTGCGATGACAATTAACGGATCATGGACTATTGCCGGAATTCTTTCTATTAATCCTAAGGCAAACATACGTACATTTGCGTTCCCGGTTTCTAACGATACATCCCGGACACAGATGCGTATTGAACCGGGTAACAATTTCTGCGTATACAACTCTCAGGATAAAAGAATGCTGTCTGCAGCAAAAGACTTCTTTTCCTTTATGTGTTCTGTTGAATCAGGAGAATTCTACGCTAAAGCGGCAAACGGTTTAACCGGCTGCACGGTACATGTTGATACCATTCCGCCGGTAAAAGATATCACGAATTATACGGGAAAAGCTGTATACAATATGATAGCCATTTCCGAGTTTAATGCCGAATACCTGACAACGTTTAACGATGTCACCCAGAAATATCTGATGCAGAAAACCTTTAACATGGATAACTATGTTAAAGAACTTGATGCTTCTTTCAAAGCGATCAAACGCTAAACAGCCGGATCAATCCGGCAGAACGGAGAAGGAAGCCTTCTCCGTTCCTGCTGAAATCAGCAGCTCCGCCGGAAGCAGCGGAGTATTAAACCCTCCGCGCGAATAAAAAGGAATTTGTAAAAAGGCTATGTCCGTTTTCATTATATGCTGGATTGCATATTTCACCTCTTATATCGGCCGGCTGAATTTTTCATCAGTAATGTCGGCATTGATTGCTGACTCCATAATGACCATATCGCAAACAGGTTTTGTCAATATGGCATATTTTTTAATATACGGAGCCGGCCAGATAATAAATGGTTTCCTTGGAGACAAGCTTGATCCGCGGCGAATGGTCTTTACAGGATTATTCTGTTCCGGAATCGTCAATTTACTTATGGGAATTTACACCGGTTTCATTTCCATGACAGTTTTGTGGAGTTTAAATGGATACTTCCAATCAATGATCTGGCCTCCCATTATAAGAATTTTTGCAGAAGATTTAACCGGTAAAAAACAGGAAAAAGCTTGCATAGACATCGTTTCCAGTATGGCGGCCGGAACCCTGGCCTCTTACTTTCTTTCTGCCATGGCAATGAAATTTCTGAACTGGCGCTGGTCCTTTTTCTTCCCCGCAATACTGTTATTCAGCGTTTCCCTTTTCTGGAAAAGCAGCTATCCTGTTCTCAAACCGCAAAACAGCATTGATCGTAATAGGAAAAAAGGAGGCATGCCGGGAAAGATATCGCTGACTGCTGATATTTTTTTCCAAAGCGGTCTTTTATGGCTTATAGTTCCTGTCATAATCCACGGTATTATTAAAGACGGGGTTACATCCTGGGTACCGACCTATATTTTCCAGCAGTTTAGAACAACCCCGTCCTTTGCAGTCGTTATTACAATGTTCCTTCCAGTCCTGAATACAGGAGGTGCCTATGCTGCCAGGG
>DCFS01000314.1:0-141 GCA_002319875.1 Treponema sp. UBA1798
GGAACTCCCTGTTGCAATTTTTGCCGCGCGCCATAGCTTATCTATCAGTCCTGATTCCTGGTTTTTCATGGTATACCTTTACGTTACGTTGAGATGGTATGCGCCGAAAGGCAAACGTTAAATCTTAACATGAAAAGTATA
>DCFS01000314.1:463-748 GCA_002319875.1 Treponema sp. UBA1798
ATATAAACATGTGTATATATATACGAAAAATGTATATTTACTGTATATAGATACTGTAAATGATATTGACATGATACATTTTTTTTCCTACAGTTACTATATCAGCAACGATGCTGTTGCGGTTCATACCGGAGGCATTGTTGTCCTCCGGATGATTTCCTGGAGGAATCAAATGAAAAACGTTGGCTATTACAACGGGAAAACAGATCTTATTGAAAATATGACCGTTCCGATGAATGATCGTGCCATGTACTTCGGTGACGGCGTATATGATGTCACTTATGC
>DCFS01000314.1:1116-3358 GCA_002319875.1 Treponema sp. UBA1798
CTCGGAGAGTTGCAGAAATGTGTCAATCTGATCGATTCTGATGGTGAAGTTATGGTGTACTGGTCATGTACGCGGGGTACAGGAATGAGAAACCATCTGTTTCCTGCAGATGGAAAACCGGCAAACCTCCTTATCTTTATTAAAGAAACGAAACTGACGGATCTGCGTAAACCGATTAAAGTTATTACTGTCGAAGATACAAGATTTCTTCATTGCAATATAAAAACACTTAATCTGATACCGAGCGTTATGGCAGCCCAGGCAGCTTACGAGGCCGGCTGTCAGGAAGCAGTTTTTCATAGAGGCGAAAGGGTTACCGAATGTGCCCACAGTAATATACATATTCTCAAAGATGGGAAACTGCATACAGCTCCGCTGGATAATCTGATTCTCCCGGGGACAGCCCGTCGCCATATTCTTGCGCTCTGTGACCGGATTGGTATTCCCTATGTTGAAAAACCGTTTACCGTAAAAGAATTGTTCAATGCCGATGAAATACTCGTTACAAGTACCGGTACGCTTGGTGTTCCTGTCTGTGAAATAGACGGTAAAAAAGTCGGCGGTAAAGATTCCGGACTGCTGTATAGAATTCAAAAGGCACAACTTGATGATTTTGAAAAAGAAACAGGATTCCGCCCGGATATCCTTGATTAGTATCTGATTTCGGAGAGAGAAAATGACAGAAAAACAGCTAGCTGAATACAATATCGGAGAGAATTTAGACCAGCTGATGAACCTTGATCCGCGCGGGTACGGTGTGTGCCGCATATTATATCCCGCGGCAAGGAAACTGGCCGGTGAGCCTGTCTCGATGCATGCGGCGAAGAAACTTGTTGAACTGCTGGATAATGCTTCCGGCAGCACTGTATATGTTCTTACTGGTTTTATTCTTCGCCCGCATCTGCATCCTGAAACGGACGGCATCACCGGCGCAATCTTACTGGTCCGGGCATTAATTACAGCCTTCGGAGTAACACCGGTGATTTTCTGCCCCAGTGAGAATATTCCTGCAGTCAGAAACAGTGCGCCGCTCATAGGTATGCATGTATATGATACGATCGAAGAGGCACAAAAGGTTCCTCTTGCATTTGCTGTTATTCCCGTTTCAAAAAACGGGGCGGAAGCTGCAGCACAGACACAGAAGTTGCTCTCGGGTGAACTGCCGAAACTGGTATTTGCAACGGAGGCACCGGGAGCTAATACCCAGGGAGAATACCACAACGCAGTCGGTGTAAACATGACCGGACTGGAAGCAAAGATGGACGGCCTTTTTTCCGGTTTACAGAATAAAGGAGTCCCCGCATTCGCTGTCGGTGATCTGGGAAATGAAATAGGGATGGGAGCTGTCGCAAGTCATATCCTCCGTTATATTCCTTATGCAGGTGACGGCAGCCGGGCATCTGGCTGTGAATGCAGCTGTAAAACCGGTATACTGGCTTCAACAAAAGCGGATTATCTTGTGACCGCAACTGTGTCAGACTGGGGAGTCTATGCAGTTATTGCCGCTGTCGCATTTCTGAAAAAAGACATTTCCATAATGCATGATGAGGTTATGGAAGAGACGGTACTCAGGGAATGTTCCCGGAGCGGGATGGTTGATATGACAGGTTCTCTGCTTCCTGCGATCGACGGTTTCGGTGTAGATATGCTCAAAAAGCTGGTGGCTCTTATGCGCAGTACCGTTGAATATGCAATCGGTTATGCCGGCAGTACCTGGTTTAAAGTTACATTGGAAAAACAGTTTTATGGGCAGTGATGATTTCCGTATCCTCATGGCAGGAGATGGCGCGCTCATTGTTGAGTTCGGAAATGAAATAAACGAAGCTGTAAGCTGCCGGGTGAGGACTTTTACAGAAGCAGTTGAAGCCGCCGCTGCGGGAAAAAAAATAACAGGCATAACGGAATGTGTTCCCACTTTCCGCTCCGTGTCTGTCTATTATAATCCTCTTGTTGTTTCATACCGAAGATTATGCGGACTGCTTGCCGGATATGTTCATAATATCGCAGCAGGAGAAAAAAAAGGATCCTCTTCATCCGGTACCGGTACATTGCACCTTGTTCCCGTATGTTATGAAGACGATTTTGCCCCGGATATGCGTAATATCATTGATCATTCAGGCCTTACAAAGGAGCAGGTTATTGCTGTACACAGTGGCCGGGATTACAGAATCTATATGCTTGGTTTTATTCCGGGATTCGTATATCTCGGAGGCATGGATGAGCGGCTCAATACACCGCGTCT
>DCFS01000277.1 GCA_002319875.1 Treponema sp. UBA1798
ATACAGATTTTCCCGAAGACGTATTTCTGATAAGCGACCGCAGAGGCCGGTGGTCAAAAAATAAGCCTGTGTCAATATATCCTGAAAGATCTACGCGGAACAGCTGTCCTCTTTCCTGTATAATGCCAGTCAGGGAAGTCATACTGCCGGATTCTGCCTTTTGCCCGTCTTTTGCATACTGACTTCCGCCTTTGTCATGCTTTCTGGTTTTTATGACGATCCTGCCTGCCGGTATGTGTGTGACACTGCCCGCTGCAGCAGCTATTGCTTCAAGCCATTGGCGTTCTTCCTGTTCCGGTTTTTCATAGGGCCGCTCATACAGAAAAATAACCAGGCAGAGTCTGCTTTCTTTTTCCCCGATCGCAGTTCTGTCGTTTTCCGTTTCAGCGGCATATTCCTGAATCAGAAAGCGGGCCGCCTCTTTTGGGGTCATGCTATAGCCGGGAAGAAATTCATACAGATCCACAGCAAGCGGTATTTCCGGAATATCACGGTCGTACAGCCGGTAGCATGTTATCCGTTCGCGGCGTGCCCATTTTCTTAATATCTTAAAGCGTCTGGAAAGACGGTTGGCAAAAAGCTCCGCCTGATATAAATCCTTATCTGACATTTCTTTATACTATACATAAAAGCGAAAAAAGTATATACTTTCAGAACATATGGAATTTTCAGAATTTTCTCTGCACGGAGATTTACAGAAAGGCATAGCTGCAGCAGGCTATATCACGTGCACTCCTGTTCAGGAACAGGTTTTAAAAAACTCTCTTGACGGTACAGATTTGTATGTTCAGTCACAGACTGGTACCGGAAAAACGGCGGCTTATCTTGTCTCTATTATTCAGGAACTGCTTACCCGTCAGGAATCTGCCGGGAAAAAAGCGCTTATTATGGTTCCGACACGGGAACTGGCTGTTCAGGTTGAAGAGGAAGCTAAAACCCTGCTGAGCGGTACCCGGCTTTCAGTTTTCAGCTTTTATGGCGGAGTAGGGTATGAAAAACAGATAGCTGCCTTAAAAAAAGGAATAGATATTATTGTAGGAACACCGGGACGCGTTATTGATTTACAGGAAGGTAAGCAGATGGACCTTCAGAACGTTTCCTTTCTGGTGATCGATGAAGCCGATCGTATGTTTGATATGGGTTTTTATCCGGATCTCAGAACGCTTCTCAAAGTACTCCCTCCTGTTGAACAGAGGCAGACAATGCTTTTCAGCGCGACTCTTAATTCCTACGTGAAGAATCTTGCATGGGAATATACGCGCGATGCTAAGGAAATTACCATTGAGGCTGACAATATAACGGTTGATGAAATAGACCAGGAACTGCTGCATGTTTCAAGTGATGAAAAAATGAAACTGCTTGTCGGTATTCTGAGACATGAGAAGCCTGCCAGCGTACTCATATTCTGCAATACGAAGCGCGGCTGTGAAGTGCTTGCAAAGCGTCTGCAGTTAAACGGTTTCCAGTGTGACTTTATTATCGGGGACCTGCCTCAGTCAAAACGTCTTAAAGTGCTTGATGATTTTGAAAACGGGAAGATTCCGATTCTTGCTGCAACTGATGTGGCTGCCAGGGGCATTGATGTAAGTGATCTGTCTATGGTCATAAATTATGATCTGCCGAATGAGGCGGAAAATTATGTGCATCGTATCGGACGGACTGCCCGTGCCGGTAAATCAGGCAAGGCATATACGTTCTGCAGCGAACAGGATGTATACAGCCTTCCCCCCATTGAACGATATATAGAAAAACCGATACCTGCAAGAGTTGCCGATCCTTCCCAGATGTCGGAAGATAAAAGTTCCGGTGTATATATACGCACTGAAAACTGGCGGGAAGACGGAGATAGTCATGGCCGAGACCGAGACCGAGACAGGGACTGGAAGAAAAAGGAAACTCCGCATCATGAAAGACGGGATGAAAGACGCAGCCACGGTACCGGGAAAAAAGAATCCGTATACAGCGGACGGCATAACAGTGTTCCAGGCGGACAGAAAAGGCCACAGGTGCAGGTGCAGGGCCGTAAACCTGTCGTACAGAAGAAGGATGAGTTTACAAGGCTTGAAAATATGTCGTTTGATGAACGCATGGTACTGTACAGGAAAAAATATGCTTCTTCTGTACAGAAACCCGCTGTTCCCCGAAAGAAACCGGATAACGGTTACCGTAAAGAACGCAGTAATGCCACACCTGATCTTATCAGAAAGCCAGTTGCCGCTCCTGTATCTAAGAAAGGATTTTTGTCAAAACTTGTTTCGATTTTTGCCGGGAGAAAAAAGTGATAGCGGTAACAGATGTAAGCCTTAAATTCAGTGAAAAACCTCTGTTCAAAGATGTCAATCTGAAATTTACGCCGGGCAACTGCTACGGTATTATCGGTGCCAATGGTGCCGGCAAATCGACATTTCTGAAAATTCTTTCCGGAGAACAGGAGCACGATTCCGGGACTATAACAATGACGCCGGGTGAACGTATGGCGGTACTGAAGCAGGATCATTTTGCTTTTGATGCATATTCGGTTAAGGATACTGTCATGATGGGGTTTCCGAAATTATTCGAATGCTCGAAAGCAAGAAATGCGATTTATTCAAAATCTGATTTTTCCGAAGAAGATGGTATAAGGGCCAGTGAGCTGGAAGGTGAATTCGGTGAACTCGGAGGATGGGAAGCTGAAAATCAGATAGAACAGATGCTTTCAGGACTCGGTCTTGAAGAGGAATTCCACGACAGAATGATGTCTGAACTTGATGAAAGCCAGAAAGTCCGCGTACTCCTTGCCCAGGCGCTGTTCGGTAATCCCGGAATTCTGCTGCTTGATGAACCTACCAACGGTCTTGATCTGGAATCGATTACCTGGCTGGAAGATTTTCTGATGGATTTTCCGAACATTGTAATCGTTGTAAGCCATGACCGGCATTTTTTGAACGCGATCTGTACCTATATCTGTGATATTGATTACGGAAAGATAAGTCTTTTTACCGGCAATTATGATTTTTGGTATCAGATGAGTCAGGTTCTCCAGCGGCAGGCAAAAGATCAGGCAAAAAAACGTGAAGAAAAGATGGCCGATCTGAAGGAATTTATCCTCCGTTTTGCATCTAACGCATCCAAAAGCCGGCAGGCTACGAGCCGGAAACGTGTTTACGATAAACTTGCTTTGGAGGAATTACCGGTAACCAGCCGGAAATTTCCGTATGTCAATTTTAAAGCTGACAGGGAAATTGGCAACAATGTACTCGAAGTAAAGAAAATAAATTACACGGAAGAAGGCGTCAGACTTCTTAATGATTTTTCAATGTTCGTGAACAGAACGGACAAAATTGTATTTGTCGGAATAGAGCATAACTCGATTTCCGCATTTTACGATATTATTACCGGTACAAAAAAAGCTGATTCCGGAGAATTTTATTGGGGGCAGACGACCAGTCAGTCATATCTGCCGCGCGATAATGCTCCTTTTTTCAATAATGATCTGAATATTACTGACTGGCTCCGTCAGTATACGAAAGAACAGGACGATGGATATGTACGCGGTTTTCTTGGGCGTATGCTGTTTACCGGAGACGAGTCGTTAAAACCTGTCAGAGTTTTAAGCGGTGGCGAGAAGGTTCGTTGTATGCTTTCAAAGCTGATGCTGAGCGGTGCTAATGTACTGATCCTGGATGATCCTACAAACCATCTTGATCTTGAAGCTATCGAGAGCCTGAACGAGGCCCTCGTTGATTTTCCCGGTGTCGTTCTGTTCAACAGCCATGACCATGAATTTATTTCATCTATCGCAAACCGTATTGTGGAGATTACGCCGAACGGTGTAATTGACAGGATGATGCCGTTTGACGATTATCTGCATGATGCCCAGGTTTCGGAAATAAGAACAAAATTTTATGAGGGCACAGGTAAGAAAATAAAATACAGGGTATGACCGGAATATCCGTTTGTTAAGGGAAACTCTGCTTACATCACGGTGACCTGATCAGCGCTTCCCTTAACTTAAAGACAGATAGGCTGTCAGTCCGTACAGAAAGTCGTATGGAACGGTGAATGAGACACTGTTGTCACTGCCTAAGGTTACCGTCAGGCGTGACTGATTTTTCATCAGGCTGCAGGTCGTGTCGGAAAGCGAACCGAGTATACATACGTAATAGAATCCGTCGGTATCAGGTTTCGTATCTGCTGTTATGGTTGCGTTTTCTATCGGGAATGTGCTTGCTGTACTGCCGTCCTGATCTGTTCCTGTAACACTATACGTCCGGTATTGTTCTTTTGACAGTTCTACTGTCTGTCCGACTGCCAGCATGGCCTGATATGCAGTCCTGTTTTCACTGGTATTTTTTATGACCGCAAGCGCATATCTGCTGCCGGTTATACTGCTGAGACCGAATGACAGATTTTCCTTTATTGTTCCGGAGACTACAGTTTCCCCCAGTTCAATTGTGTAAGTACCTTCTGACGTTGTTCCTGAAGTCGTTTTAAGAACCCTGTATGCAGAATCTTCTTCAATAACACCCCCGGATGTATTAGAACATCCATCCAGAAGGAGAAAAAAAAACAGAAGAATAACAGGAAAAAACTTACGCATTTCACCCAATTATACTGCAGCAAAGAGAAAAAATCAGCCTGTGAAACCAGGTACTGAAAACTTCCTTTTCATCTGTGCAAGGTATTCCAGCGCATCTTTTGCATCAAGTTCTTTTGACGGCTCATGGTATTCGACGAGATTTGCCGGTATTTCATCAAGAAATCTTGACGGAGTACATTCCACTGTTGTCTGCATGTGACGGCGTTTCCTGCAGGACGTGATGATCAGTTTATCCCTTGCCCGTGTGATCGCTACATAAAAAAGACGTCGTTCTTCTTCAACGTTGCCGCCGTTTTCCTCAACTGCGCGGGCATGCGGAATGAGACCTTCTTCTGCGCCTGCGATAAACACTACAGGAAATTCGAGCCCTTTTGATGCATGAATAGTCATAAGATTTACTTTGCCTTTATCATTATCATCGTCCAGATCATCCCGGCTCAGCAGCGTTATTCTGTTCAGGTATGTATACAGTGTCGCATCATAGTTATCAGGATTTTTTTCCCATGTTTCAATGGAATGGATGAGATTTTCTATATTCAGATATTTGTAGCGGGCTGCCTTTTCGTTTTTCTGGTATTCACCCACCAGATAGTCCCAGTAGCCTATATCGTCTACCATCGTCCTGACTTTCTGTGCAAGGTTTTTTCCGCTCAGCATCGGGCTGTTGTTTTCGATGATGGTAACAAAAGACTCCAGATCCGCCTTTGATTTTTCGGAAAGAGGGCTGTTTTCTGCTTTTAAAAGCGCATCTATTGCCGTCCAGAGGGGGCTTTTCAGCGCCTTCGCTGCTTCGTTTATCTGTTCGAGCGTGGAACGGCCGATACCGCGCCGCGGTGTATTGATGACTCTGAGAAGGTTGACATCATCGTCGTGATTTGCAATGACACGCAGGTAACTTATCACGTCTTTGATTTCTTTCCGTTCAAAAAAGCTGATACCGCCACTCATCGTATACGGAATATTTGCCTCCAGAAAAGCTTCCTCAAGGGCTCGGCTCTGCGTATTTGCACGCATCAGAACACCGAACTGGTCGTATTTGAGCTTTTCTTCCATGGCAATTCCCTGTATTGATTCAACAATGAAATCAGCTTCGGCAGTTTCATTTTCAGGCATGAATATTTCGATGGGTTTTCCGGAACCATTTCCGCTCCACAAATGTTTTTCCTTACGGTTCGTATTGTGCGAAATAACACCATTTGCAGCAGCAAGAATAGTTTCCGTTGAACGGTAATTCTGCTCAAGTCTTATTTCGGTAACATCCGGAAAGTCCTTTTCAAACTGGACAATATTCTGGTAATCGGCTCCCCGCCAGCTGTATATGGACTGATCGTCATCCCCGACAACGGCAACGTTCCTGTCTGAGAGCAGATGCATCAGTTCATACTGCTGATGGCTTGTATCCTGGAATTCGTCAACCATAATATATTTATACCGATCCCTGTATGCGGATAGAACATCCTGATGCTCATGGAAGAGTTTTATGGGAAGCGTTATAAGATCGTCAAAATCGACGGCGTTATACAGTTTCAGTCCTTCCTGATATCCTTCGTACAGCTGCTGGTACATGTCGTTTGCGCTTTCCCATGTTTTCCGGCCGGTTTTGATATTTGAAAACAGGTTCGCGATTTTGTAGACATCCAGCGCATCTGCAGTAAATTTCAGTTCCCTGCCGCTTTCTTTTATAAGCGACGATCTGTCCGTTTCGTCATAGATGGAAAAATTTTCGCGCCAGCCGAGCTGCGTGATATGCTGCCGCAGTATACGTACGCCGAATGCATGAAATGTTGAAACTGTAAGATTCTGCAGTTTTTTTCCGGTCAGTTCTTTTATTCGCTGTTCCATTTCACGGGCAGCTTTATTGGTGAACGTGAGCGCGAGAATCTGGCTCTGTGGAATGCCTGTGTCCAGCATATTTGCGATACGGAATGTGATGACACGCGTTTTTCCGCTGCCGGCCCCTGCTATGATAAGAATAGGACCGTTAACTGTTGTGACCGCTTTATACTGTTCCGGATTAAGTTCGTTTTTGAGATTTTGTAAATCAAGTAACATGCGTTCTAAATCTAACATTCTATTGCTTTTTATGCAACAATGGTTACAATACTAAAAAACGGCAGCGAGGTTGAAGAATGAACAGATCTGTAAGCGCTTTTCTTGCAAAGCACGGCTTTGTCAGACATGTTGATATCAATACGGTAGTCGATGCACTCCTTTCTGATATGAATACCGGGATTAACGGCAGAAAAGCTGATGAGGATATGATCCGTACGTGGTGCAATCCTCCGGAAAACAGAATTACCGGTAAGAATGTTATCGTAATAGATGCCGGTGGAACCAATTTCCGTTCATGTCTTGTTTCTTTTAATAAGCAGGGAGCCGCGGAAATAAGCTTTCTTGAAAAAACGGCAATGCCCGGTATCGACAGAGAACTTGGCCGCAAAGAGTTTTTTGACAGAATTGCAGAGAATCTCGGGCATCTGAAAGGAAAAGCCGATTCCATAGGTTTCTGTTTTTCATATCCAATGACTATTACTGAAGAAGGTGATGGTATACTTACCGGTTTTTCAAAAGAAATAAAAGCACCTGAAGTTATCGGAAGCCATATCGGCAAAAGTCTGGCAGATGCGCTCGCTGCACATGGCTGGGTAAAACCCCGTCGTATTACATTGTTAAATGATACGGTTGCAGCACTGCTTGCAGGAGCTGCATGCCCTGATCCGGGGACACGTTATTCTTCGTATATCGGCCTTATTCTGGGGACAGGATTGAATACGGCATATATACAGCCTGCACTGGAAGGCCGCACGGATTTTCCCCAGCAGATCGTTGTCTGCGAAGCCGGAAAATTCGGACATCTGGTACGTTCTGATTTTGACAGGGCTGTGGACAGCCGTACGGTACGGCCCGGAGAATTCCAGATGGAAAAACAGTGTTCCGGCGCATATCTTGGTCCGGTAAGTCTTGAAATCCTTCATGCTGCAGCAGACGAACACCTGTTTTCAGCAGACGTATGCAGAAAAATACGGGAGATCTCGGAACTGACGCTCAGGGAAATGGATTCATTCCTGCATGCGCCTTACAGTACGGATTCCGTTATAGGCAGTCTGTGTGCTGGATCGGCAGCTCCGGAAGACTATGATGCCATATTTCAGATTCTTGATGCTGTTGTTGAACGTTCAGCCCGATATACTGCTGCATTACTGGCGGCCGGCGTTATCCAGAGCGGAAAAGGTCTGAATGCGTCTCAGCCCGTCTGTATTCTGTGTAATGGAACTACATTCCATAAAACATACCGGATCAGGGCCCGTGTTGATGGTTATCTTGATGAAGTTCTTACGCGGGAACGCGGACTTTTTTATGAACTTATCGCCCGCGACAACGATATTACTCTGGGCGCTGCGATTGCCGGCCTGATATGATTCACGCGGCAATCTTGTATTCCGGTGAAAAATAGGCTAAAATCATAAAGTATACAGGTGTTCAGGAGCATATAAGGTGGGTGGCATAAAAACTTTAGGCAAGACGATTGTTCTTCTGTTACTTATAATTATACTTGCGCTTGCCGGACTTTTATGGTTCGATTATCTCGGTGTTATACACGTTAAGACTATGTTTACGCCGTTTTACCGACTGATAGGGCGGGAACCGCAGACATACCCGACTGCAACATATTCCAAACCGATTACAGGTGACATAGACCAGGACCGACTGGATAAACAGCGTGAATCGCTTACTATCTTAAAGCAGGAACTTGATAAACGCGAGACTGATCTGGCTACGGCTGAAAAACAGAACCAGCAGGTGGCGCAGGAACTTGCCGATAAACAGAAATCTGAAGATGAACGAGAAAAAACATTCAACAATGAGGTGAAAAAGTACGATGATAAAGAGGTAAACATCGTACAAATTTCGCAGAACCTGAAAGGAATGCCTCCGAAGAACGCTGTGGCGATCCTTGTCGCAATGGATGACCAGATGGTTATCGATGTACTGCGCAAGGTTGAAGAAGAGGCCCAGGCAGCAAAGACAACTTCCATGGTTGCGTATTGGCTTTCGCTGATGCCAGCGGACCGGGCTGCACAGATACAGCGGAAAATGGCCAGTAAACCGGAGACTCTGGATTAATCATCCGGCTCTGCGGACAATACGCCGGTGTTTATACATTGGAGGTATTGCCCATGCAGGCAGTCAACATCATCCTCGATACCATCCCCCAGTTGCAGAATCCTGCACCGCAGAAGACAATGGCTTGTGCAGAACAGAACGGAAATTCTTTTCTTGACAGGGTAAAATCAGAACTTTCAAAAGATCACAGTACAGAAGATGCAAAAGGTGTTACGCCGGCTGCCGGTCAGGAAAAGAAAACTCAGACTGTTCAGGAAAGCGGGCATGAAAGAGAAAGCGGCCAGGAAAAGAAAGAGCTGGTAAAACAAACGGAAACCGGCAGTACCGATTCGGAAAAGAATGCTACTGTTGATAGGGGCCGAGTTTCAGGCACAGATAAACCGGAAAAAATACCTGTACCGCAGGAAAAGAGTGCGGATACAGTCCTGAAAAAAGGGAAAAGTTCTGACCCTGCCGGAAAGAATAAAACAGATAAAAAGCAGGTTAGAGGTACCGATGTACCGGTTGAATCCGCTGCAGACACGGCAAAACTGACCGCAGAACAGATTTCCTGGCTTAACGGGCAGAGCGTCAGGTCTGTGACACCGGCTCAGACTCCGGGTAGCGATAAAAAAAATCCTGCAGCTGATATTGTAACGGTAAAGGAAAACAGCGGGGAACAGCAGCAGGATAAGAAGACAGCTGCCGTTACTCTAAACGATGCGCAGAATCTTTCCGTAACCGATCCGGGAGCACTTCTCCGGGATCTTGCGGCGGGAAAGACTCAGGGAAAATTGTCCGATGCAGAAGATAAATCCGGCGAAAAAGAGCATGGCAGTAAGAAGATCTCAAAACCGGCTGATACAGTCCTCTTTGATGTTACCGATCTGCGAACGGAAGCAGGTTCCCCCCAGGAAAAAATAAAAACTGCGGTAAAATCTGATTTTGTTACAAGTGTAAAATATGACGGGCAGAATAACGTCCAGATGACTCTTAACCTTACGAATCAGGTACAGCAGAATATCCTTTCTTCAAGTGATCAGGCGGCTTCCGCAACAGGATCCAATTTTCAGACAATGCTGGCGAACCAGCTGCAGCATAATGCGGCTGATTTTGTCCGGGCAGGATCAATCGTTTTGAGAGACAACAATGTGGGAAATATTAATCTCGTTCTGCATCCGGAATCGCTTGGAAACGTTAAGATAAGTCTTCAGCTTACCGATAAAGTAATAGCAGGGCATATTACCGTTGCTTCACAGGAAGCATACAATGCATTCCATGAAAGTATCGGTAGTCTGCGGCAGGCATTTGCGCAGAACGGTTTCGATTCGCCTACGTTCGACCTGTCATGGACCGGACAGCAGAACAGCAGTGCCGGGTCCGGCAACAGGGGCCAGGATCAGCCGGGTACTCAGTACCGTTCGTCGCAGGTGTATGGTGATTTTGCCGCTTCAGACGGAGCAACTGCCGTATCCGGTGCTGTACCGGCAGCAGGTACAGCAGGTGATTACCGGGTAAATATTGTAGCCTGATTGAATTGAAAAAGAGGTGAATGATGGAAGTTAATACCACCATGAGTGCATCGGAAAAACTGCAAACGCAGCTTTCAGTTGACAGTTTTAACAAAACGCTTGCCGTAAACGGACGTAAGGCAAGCCAGCAGTTGGGCAAGGATGATTTTCTGAAACTTTTACTGACCCAGTTATCGCATCAGGATCCGACGAGTCCTATGGACAATAATCAGTTTATAGCCCAGATGGCCCAGTTTTCATCGCTTGAGCAGATGACAAATATGAGCAACGGCTTTACAAAAATGTCCGCAACGCTTTCATCTGCACAGGCGTTAACTACGATCGGAAAAACGGTCGACATTAGTCTTGGCGATACTACCACGCAGGGTGTTGTAGAGGGTGTTACACAGGGAGATCATCCCCAGGTGAAAGTGAACGGTATGTTTTACGATATGGATAAAATCAGCACTGTATACGGTAATTAAAGAAAGGACAGAGGGTTAATTATATGATGAGATCACTTTATGCCGGGGTTTCCGGTTTGCAGAACCATCAGACACGAATGGACGTTATCGGCAACAATATTGCCAATGTAAATACAACAGGTTTTAAACGCGGCCGTGTCAACTTTCAGGATATGATTTCCCAGCAGCTGTCCGGAGCTGCAAAACCGACAGTAGAAGTTGGTGGCGTCAATCCGAAGGAAGTAGGACTTGGTGTTACAACGGCTTCAATTGATACTGTGTTTACACAGGGAAACCTGGAATCAACCGGGATTGCTACCGATGTCGCAATACAGGGGAATGGTTTTTTCGTAATGAAAGACGGAGAGCAGACTTATTATACGCGTGCCGGTGCTTTCGGGGTCGATAAGAACGGAACACTTGTAAATCCTGCAAACGGTATGAGAGTGCAGGGGTGGATGGCCAAAGAGTTGAACGGGGAAACGGTTCTTACTACAGCTGCCAGTCCGACGGATCTGGTAATTCCGATAGGCGCAAAGGATCCTGCAAAAGCAACTGCAAATGTCAATTTCGCCTGTAACCTTGATAAAAACACTCCCGAAATTCTTCAGGGAGCAAGTGCTGCAGATATAGCAAAAGGTACCTGGAATACCGAATTCAAGGTTTATGACAGTTTCGGTAATACGCATAACCTTGCTGTTTCGTTTACCCGTGTACCCGGAAATCCGAACCAGTGGCAGGCTAATGTACAGGTCGATCCCCAAAATGCAGACCAGACACAGACCCGCGTAGGACTCGGAACCACGGACGGGGTTCAGAATACGTTCCTTGTCAATTTCGACAATACGGGAACACTCCAGTCTGTCACCGATTCCGCAGGAAATGTTTCAAATCCCGCCGGAAATATCGTGCTGCAGACATCATTTAATGTGCCGCAGTCAAATCCTGATGCACAGGGGAATCCTTACCGCCAGACATTCAATATTGATCTTGGTACGATTGGCAGCCAGCGTAATACCGTCACGCAGTCTGCTGCGAAAAGCTCCACTAAGGCTTATGCGCAGGATGGCTATACGATGGGATATCTTGACAATTTTAAGATTGATTCGACCGGAACGATAACCGGAGTATACAGCAATGGCACAAACCGTACAATCGGTCAGATTGCGCTTGCTTCATTTGCCAATCAGGGTGGCCTTGAAAAAGCAGGTGATAGTACCTATGTTGAATCAAACAACAGCGGAATCGCGAAGATCGGTGAAAGCGGAGTTGCGGGAAACGGCAGCATGCTGGCCGGGGCTCTCGAAATGTCAAACGTTGATCTTACCGAACAGTTTACCGACATGATTGTTACCCAGCGTGGTTTCCAGTCTAATGCAAAGACAATCCAGACAGCCGATACGCTGCTTGAAACGGTACTCAGCCTGAAGCGATAAAAAGAGTATAACATACTGAGATAAAAAACACTGAACCGGAATCTTATCCTGTTCAGTGTTTTTTTTACATTAAAAATGCATTTATTTATCCATAATATCAAATATCGTCAAATTACCTTTTGCCTATTTATCATATAAATTTTATAATTAAACAAAATTCAAATAATAGCATAACGGACTGGAATGTAGTTTTGGCTCAATTAAAAATATTACTTTCGTTCTTTTCTGTACAGTTGTTGCTGCTACAGAGGTAAACACATGATATTTTCTCGGTATCATCCGGTTGCAGACCGGCTTGGGTATGAAGTATTTATTCTGGATATTACCGGGATGGGTCGCAGACGCAGAATTGCAGCAGCCCGTTCTATGATTCAAAACCGATATACGGGCGAATTAAAAACTGCGCGGATCAGGTTGTTCAAAAACGGACCGAAGGACAACAGTTGGATATGTCTGGTATTTCAATCGAAAAAGAAATTCCGTACATGTGTATTTCCGACTTTATATATTGTTAACCGTTTAAAAGAATTTACCGGATATGCAGGTTTCGCCGGCAAAAATTTTGTTGAATCAGTCAGGATGGAAAATGGAAGTGCTGTTTCAGCGATAGTGGCTGGACGACCTTCCGGACGAGACGCTACAGGAGAACTTGCGCGTTTATGTCCTCAGGGAACTGTATATGGTAAAATTTTCAGATCGGAAACCGGATTTATTGCCGGTAGAAGAAAAGATTTACTGAAAGCTCCTGTCGGGAAACCTTCGTTAACAGACATCGTTGTAGCTGCTGTTTTGATAGATTGTGTGTCAGCTGCTGCGGTTCCGGTTGCAGGGTTATGTGCTGCCAGAATGCATGAAACGCTGGTCCGTGAAGACATGGTTCAGAAGCAGCAGCTTCAACAGCTTGGCATGCTTCAGAAACAATACGAAGTCATGATGCAGGAAAAGTTATCCAGTGCTCATACGTTGATTCCTGTTTTGTACAACTGCGTGGAAAGAGATGATCGTATCGATAAAATGATGATTACCGGGTCAACTTTTGAGATTGATGTACATACGCAGAATGCAAAGGCCCTGTGTATGCGCCTTGAAAACAGTGGTGTTGCAGGTCAGATAAAAATGAACCGCAGATTTATAAATACGGGAATGTCGTTTTCCGGTGACAGTGTCATATACAGCGGAGTTATACGAACAGATATAACGTATCCGGCTCAGTCGCAGTCGACTGCGGAAAAGACTGCGTTTTACAGTCAGAAAATAGAGGAAGAACAGTCTGAAAAAAATACAGTGCAGGAATCGGATATACTCAAGACGGTTACCCGGCTGCGCTCTGTTTTGAATAGTTGCGGATGTATGGAAAATTATCTGCAGTATAAACAGCAGAATAACGATATGGAGATTGAATATTCATTTAATTCAAACTATACACAGTTTTTTAAGTTCTTAAAGTCCGCAGAAGAATTACAACCACCGGTCGGGTTTACTGCGGTTAATGTAGAAAAAGGTACCAGTAAAGACGAAATATGTGTCGTTGTATTGATTTATACCGGACTACCGGCACAAGAACCGGTTGCAGTACCGGATCTTGCTGTATCCTCGCCGAAAAAGAACTTTGTTTTTATGCGGTAAATACAGGTGATACAACTCTCCATATTTACTGGCACGGCTGTCCGGTGGTGATATTAAAACAACCCCGGATTTAACTGATAAACAAAACTTCTTTAATAGGTAATGGAAAATACGTCATTGTCAGTAACTGATTTTATCATTGATAAACCTCTGACGCGTAATCCAAAAGACATTTTTAAGATTACACGTCAGGCTGACATCGCTATCATGCAGTCTGCCACCGATAATGCGGGCACATGAAACAGTGCTTTGCTAGAGGGAAAGCCGTACGCTGACAGCTCCGGCTGGAAGGGCTTTGCGGAAATCATAACTGCCGCTGACCGTTATATCCAGTATAAGCAGATCGAGTCCGATACCACCGAATATCTGCGGCTGTATACTTTCTGTCCCGAATCCGCGGTCGGAACTGCCTGAATCGGATGTTTTATATGAGCTATACTGCTTTATATAGTTTGTGTAAGCGCTGTTTACATTCCAGTCCCAGTCAGCAGATGATTTTGATACGAGAACACGTGCTCCTGCAAACGGTACAAAGATAAGAATTTTTTTTGATATCTGGGTATCGATGAAAAGCGTTGTCGTATTGAAATCAAGATTTATATCCGCATCGTCGCTGTCTGCACTCACACTGCCATTCAGATAATAAAACCCGCCGCCAACCGACCATTTAGGAAGCAGACCGCCTTTCAGCAGCGCATAGCGGACATCCATACCAATAGTATAGAAATCGAATGAAACAGGATCTATTGCAGATTCATATGCACCGAGCGACGACGTATCCAGTTTGCAAAATGTAAATCCGACATCGAACGGCAGTATGATGCCGCCAATACGAACATCTGCGGTAACAGTCGGAAAGGCCAGCGTATCGCTGAATCCTTTTATATCAAGCTGCTCAGCTGCTTTTTTAAGATCTGAGAGATCCAGTTCCGTTACTCCTGCATTAATTCCAAAGCCGAAATGAGGCGGTATGGAGGGAACAAGTTTTCCAATCCATGCATCTGCCCATACGTTTTGCTGTGTAACCGTGTTCGGAATGACATCAAGCAGCGTATCAGTAAATCCGCTGAGACCGTCTGCTATAGCAGACGAATCGGGAATCGTATAATCTGCTGCAGTGACAGCGAAAACAGCAAGGAAACTGCAAGCCAGCCAGGCGAAAATTTTTTTTACCATATGTTTCATATATTCTCCTTTTGAGGTCTGGAAGTTACTACTGATCAGATTATACAGTCAGCTATATCTATGCCCGTAAACCGTTAGCTGTTCTTAGAATACACTGATTATATCCTGATAACTTAAGCAATAGTTCTTTTCTTAATTTTATAATACTGCCGATTTAAAAACAAGACTGATGTTTTTTACCGGGAAAGCAGAAGATGATCTTTTTTGTTCCCGTTATTAAGAAATATATGATAAATTCTTGTATCACATAAAAAAATAGTATATAGTGCGCATTATATAAATATTGACAACAGTGCAAAAATTCATAATGAAAAAAACATTTATCCATAAACATCTTTTTCTGTTCAGTAATCTGGCAATTATTTTTTTTATTGTATCGGGGTTTATCTGTGTGGTATATCGGGATACGAAAACTTATCAGAATCTTGCGAAGAAAGATCTGAAAAATATTGTCAGCCTGGCAGATTTGAACATTGAAAAATTTATCGAAACTACGATGAGCAAACCTGTTACTGTTTCAAAAACAATGGCAAACGATGCGTTCCTTAAATCCTGGATGCTGAGTGAAGACAACTATAAGATCGGCGATAGTTATTTTACCCGGTTATACGACTATTTAAAGGCGTATCAGCAAAAATATGGATATTCGACGGTATTCTGTATATCTGCTAAAACCGGACGGTATTATTACCAGGGCGGCCTGAATAAAACAGTCTCTCCGTATGATCCGCATGATATCTGGTACTATAATTTTATCAAATCCGGACACGAATATGATCTGGAAGTCGATACCAGCCAGGCTGACGGTGACAGTATTACCATCTTTGTCAATTTTCGCATAGAAAAAGCTGACGGTACGCTGCTGGGTATAATCGGCGTTGGTCTTCAGGTCGATTTTCTGGAAAATCTGATCCGTTTTTATGAAAAAGACTATGATCTGTCAGTATATATTATCAATTCCAGCGGCGTAAAGACATCGTTTACCGGGAAAACCAATAATTTTATCAATCAGAATGATCTGGAAAAACTTGTCGGAATGTCGGATACTGTTGTGCTCAGAAAATCGGAAGATGCACATATCCAGTGGTTTACGGCTGGAAACGAGCTTAAATGTCTGATTACGCGGTATAATGCTACGCTTTGCTGGTATCTGATCGTCGAAAAGGATACCGCTACTATAAGCAATGCCTTCCAGGAGAGAATCAGGCGTAATATACTTTTCATGTTGTTTTCTCTGACCGCCTGCATAGCTGTTACTACTATTATTTTTATCTTTTATAATCAGAGAATCATAGAGCATGAAAACAGGGACGAGATTACCGGTTTACCCAACAGAAAACTGTTTTCCAGAGTCTGCCCTTCGTTTATCCGGAAACACAAGGAATATCCGCAAACTTTGTTTATGTTCGACATCGATAAGTTTAAAGATATAAATGATACATACGGACATATATTCGGCAATGCCATACTTACCATGGTTGGTGAAAGCCTTTGTAAAATTATTCCAGACTACGGAATAACCGCCAGGTGGGGCGGCGACGAGTTTATCGGAATTCTTGCCCTTGATACTGAAGAAGCCCGGGAACTGCTTAATCGTTTAATGGCAGAGCTTAAAAGCAGAAAAGATGATAGCCGGTACCACGTGACTATCAGTGTCGGACTGGTAAAAATTAATCATAAACGTACTATTGAGCAGATCAGCAGACTTGCTGACGCATCCCTGTATTACTCAAAGAAAAACGGACGGAACCAGATTACAGTATGTAATTTCGACTGATCTGATCTGACTAAAATTATTTCCAGTTTCCGGATATATAAAAGCATTGAATCGTATCAAAAGGCTGAGGGGAAATTGAATGGTCGTTTTCAGAAGTCGTTTGACGTATGAACGTGCCTTAAATTTTTATATTTCCTTAAAAAAAACTCGTCAGATTCTGCTGATGATGATATAATTTACTAAAAGATTTCCCGGAAATCAAAGACCTGTAATCTGTTGCGGCGATACGGGGCTTTTTATTTTTTTTTGTCTGACTGTTGAGGTCAGGCACGTACGGGAGAGTTGTATCCCGGACCGGAGATTATGGCTGCAGGATGCAACATAGATGCAGTCAGGATAAAGTCAAAACTGCAGTTTTCGTTATTCATGTCGGAGAGAACAGTTTTACTGTGACATCCGCGTGGCATTTTAACAGGAGACATAATGAACGTCATAATAGGGGCTTACGGCATAAATGAACTGTCTGTTGCATTCGGGTACAATGAGCCTGTGCTTAATGCGGTCAGAAATGTTACCGGCAGAAAATGGATAGAAAAAGAGTGCTTCTGGTCTATCCCCGATACACAGCAGTCGATCGATCAGCTGCTGAATAATTTATACCAGACGCACCTGTTCGACTATCCGGTTCCTGATACGGTTTCCATTCCGCCAGAGATTAGTACCGTTCAAAAGGAAACAAAAAGCCGGCCTGATATGGCAAAATATGTCACGTTGCTTGAAGCAAAACACTACAGCAAGCGGACAATCGAAACCTATGCAAAATGGCTCACTCAATTTCACACCCGTTTTATATCGGTTCCCGCAGGAATGCTTACGGAAAAGGAAATCAATATTTTTTTGTCGGAGCTGGCATCAAAGAGGAATGTAAGTGCATCGACACAGAATCAGGCACTTGCAGCCTTGCTTTTTTATTTCAGATATGTCAGAGGTGATAATCCGCAGCTGCTGGAGTCGGTAATCCGTGCAAAAAAACCGGTGCGCCTTCCTGTCGTTTTCAGCAGGAAGGAAGTGGCTGACGTGCTGGCTGTTATGGAAGGTGATAAACAGCTTATCGCCCGCCTTCTGTACGGTACCGGCATGAGGCTTAACGAATGCCTCAATCTCAGGATTCAGGATATCGATTTTGACAGGAATGAAATAACCATTCGAAATGGAAAAGGAGCAAAAGACCGGCGGACAATGCTTCCCCAGTCGTTGAAAGAACCTCTTGAGGAACATATCAAAAAAGTAAAGTGTATTCACGAAAGGGACCTTGCCGACGGCTGGGGAAAAACAGTTCTTCCCGGTGCCCTTGATAAAAAGTATCCGCAGGCATCCTCCGATTTCCGCTGGCAGTGGGTCTTTCCTCAGAAAAACCGCTGGAGAAATTCAGAAACCGGCATAGAGGGCCGTTATCACATGGATGCTTCAATCATGGAGCGTGCCGTACAATCCGCAGTCCGTATAGCGGGAATCTGCAAAACTGCCTGTTGCCACACATTCCGGCATTCGTTCGCAACCCATCTGATTGAAAATGGATACGATATCCGTACCGTGCAGGAACTTTTGGGGCATTCCGACGTTAAAACGACGATGATTTACACACATGTATTGAACAAAGGCCCGTCCGGTGTAAATAGTCCTCTCGACAGACTGTAGAAAATAAGTGTTTGGGCCGGATCCGTATAATATTCTATCGGAAGTTATATAAATATTTACAGATTATATAAATACCAAAATGCGTCACGGAATCTTATACTGACAAAAATGCAGTTATATGGATGTTAGACGGATCAGTCCAATTAATGTTCGATGGACGCCTTCGGCGCTAGAAAAATAGGAATAAATATATATGAGAAATTATGAATTAGTTTTTTTAGATGCAGATGATACAATTTTCGATTATAAGACATCTGAAAAATATTCATAAAAAAAGGCGCTTGAACAGAATGAAATTATTTTAACTGAGGAAATAGCAAATAAGTACTCACAAATAAACAAAAAATTATGGTTGGAATATGAAAAAAATAATATAACACAAGAAACTCTTAGAACTGAAAGATTTCGATTATTGTTTAAGGATCTTATGATTGAAATTAATGAAAAGGAATTTAGTTTGCAGTATTTAAAATATCTTTCCGAATCATCTTTCATAATTTCTGGCGCTGATGAAATTTGTAAATATTTACATAACAATTATAAAATTGCTCTTCTAACAAATGGAATTAGTGTTGTTCAAAGAAACAGATTAAATCACTCTGTGATAAAAGAATATATTGATTATTGCATAATTTCAGAAGAAGCAAAATATAGTAAACCCGATATTGGTATTTTCAAGTATGCTGAAAAAATAACAAAACATTACGATAAAGAAAAAATGATAATTATTGGAGATTCATTAACGTCAGATATACTTGGTGGAATAAATTATGGTATCGATACATGTTGGTATAACAGTGAAAATAAAATGAATGATACAAATATTAAACCAAAATTTGAGATAAATAAATTATCAGAAGTATTAAAATTACTATAAAGAAACATCGAACAACAGCTTGGACGCTGACAATGCTTTTGAC
>DCFS01000121.1:0-652 GCA_002319875.1 Treponema sp. UBA1798
CCGAAAAAAGGTATACCTCTCCATACGTTCACGGCAATCACAGATACTTGGGCAAAAAAGGGATCAGAAAGCCATCCGATTTGTGATTGAATCATATGGCATTTCATTAATGCGTAATTAACTATGCCTCCCACGTCACCGAGCATCCATCTCCATGACAGGACGGAACTTAAAGTGGGAAGGGCCCATGGTAAAAAAAGTACGGCACGCAGTAACGAACGGAACTTTAAGGGTTTATTTAAGGTTAAAGCCATAACGAACCCCAGCACTAATTTGAATAACAATGTGAAAAGGGCATAGATAAAGGTAAAAAACATAGCCTTCAGATACAGGCTGTTATGCAATAAGGTTATATAATTACTGAAACCGGTAAAATGTCCCTCTGTTCCGATATTGCGGTTTGTCATCGAAATACCTAATGACCATAACGTACTGCTTCCCTGAAAAAACAGCAGATAAATAGCCGTAAAAAGCAGTATTATCAATGGGAAACTGTCCAACTTGAAGTTAAGGAAAGAATCTTTTTTCATACTTTTAATTCCCTGTTTTCCCATACGTACGGCAGAAAGCTTCTGTGGCCGAATGTATGGGATATTTGAGCCACTTTCAAAAGTCTGTTAACTTTTGAAAGTGGCTTTATAGAATTTTTCAA
>DCFS01000121.1:958-4678 GCA_002319875.1 Treponema sp. UBA1798
TGACTTTTGAAAACGCCTCATTTATCTGTTATTTTTATTGAGAGAGGTTTTCAGCACTTACTTCAAAATAATCCAAAGCCTTTTTTATTGCAGCCGCTGATGGATCTTTGTTAATAATCAAAGACTCGAACATTGTATTTATAAGACGCATATTATAAATTTTACCGGCATAGGGGGTGTAATCACCTTTATATCCCAGATATTTGAAAGTCTGCATCGAATCAATAATGGGCTTGTAAAATTCGTTCTTCCAGATATCATTCTGTGCCATCTTTTCGTAAACTGGTAAATCGAGCGGAGCTCCGATTTCAATCCATTTTCCGTACCAGGCAGGATCATACAGATAATCGATTAACTCTCTTGCGAGTTCTTTATTTCTGGCATCTTTGAAAATACCCATGTAGTTTGCAATACCTGTTGTATACCTGCCTGCGGGACCTGCAGGCAGAACGGAAATACCCGTGTTATTTTTTAAATCAGGTTTGCCGTTGAGTGCATTTGCAATACTGCCTGTATTCACGACCATTGCAGCCTGGCCGCTTATATACGCGGCATTATTACCGCCGTCATTCCATCCGACAGCACCGGGAGGAGTCAGCCCTTCATTAAATAAACTCAGAATGAACGCGGTAGCGGCAATATTGTTCTCTGTATTCATTTTGACTTTATTATTTTCATCGAATATCGATCCGCCGAAAGAGAAGAAAATACTTCTCGTCAAAAATTCTGCATCTGAGTTTCCTTCCCCATAGCCGATACCAGCACCGTAAATACCTTTCCCGGGGTCTGTAACGGCTCTTGCAATTTCCTTAAACTCATTCCATGTTCTCGGAGGATGGTCATAACCGGCTTTTTTGAGCATGTCCTTCCTGTAATAAAGAACAGAACCTTCTCCCCACAGAGGTATACCGTATGATTTACCATTAAAAGTGACGACATCGATTGAGTTTTTATACATGTTGCCGTTTTTTCTCTGGAGCTCATTGAGCTTTACCGTCAGATCTTCCAGAAGATTCTGCTGATAAAATTGTCCTATCTCCTGGTATCCGAAAAAACATAAATCCGGGACATTTTTTGACTGTATACCTGCCGTCCATTTCGGGAAAAAATCTTCATATGCAATCAGTTCAACATTTACATCGATGTTCCTTGCTCTTGCAAACTCTTTTACCCGGTTTTCGAATTCAGCATTCTGCGCATCGACGAACTGCTTTTTCATCCAGACCGTCAGCGTCTTCGGTTTACCGGTAGCGGCCTCAGAAGTGCCGTTTGCATATACGGCTGAGGTTCCCATCAAAATAAAAAAACATCCCCAAAAAAACATAATCTTTTTTTTCATACTTTATTCCTCCTTAAAGTACACCTCTGTACATTTGATCTTTTTAACTTCCTGCCATGTCTTTTACATAACCGGAACTTCCGCATTTGTTTGTTCCGTTCCGCAAGGCAGAATGAAATAATGGAAAATAACGTTATAACGTTATTAATACATAGTAAAACTGTAATAACGATTTGTCAACTTATATTCTTATAAATGTTGTGTATCGTTATAAAGATTAATATTTATATTAATAACGTATATACGATAAAATGTACTAAAAAAAGTATGGCAGTATGCTATTTTTATTCTGATGACATTTTCAGAACGGTTACGGGATGAAATTGAATATGTGGGAATCTCACAAAAAGAACTGGCGGAACGGGCCGGTATAAAAAAAAGAGCATTCGATATGTATGTCGGTTTACAGGGGTCGATGCCGCCTGCTGATGCTGCGGTACGTATTGCACAGGAACTGGGCATATCCGTTGAATATCTTGTAACCGGCAGGGAGCCTGAGAAAAATGCTTCAATGCCTGCTGATGAACGGAAACTTCTTGAAGCTTTTGAAAAGCTTGATCAGAGAGACCGTGCAGCCGTCATAAATCTGGCACAGTTTCTCTCCGGCCAAAAGGAATAGACGTGAGGTCTGGAAGGAAATAATACGGGAAGCAATCTATACGAACGGGGGGCTGTTAATTTCGGGGTATGAAAAAGTTCTTACCATACCGTTCTGTGTCCGTCCGTCTTGTATCTCCTGCTTCTTTTACATTATAAGTTAACGCGACATTAACAATTTTCTTATCCATTGTCCATATAGTAGCTGCAACAAAAATCTGAGGGGTGCAACTATGAAAAAAAACTGTGTACGGTATGGAAATGTGTTTCTGCTGGCGGCACTGGTCTTTACCGGGTGTGCTACGACTGCACAGAAAACAGCTATTCTGCCTTGGAAAGCAGGTTCGGCCGGAACGAGTGTGTCAGGGCTGCCGCTGACGGCCAGGAGCTTGAAGCTGCATCTGCTGCGGATTTGACTGCACTCGGTGTTCAACTGGTTGAAAAAAAACAGGTTCTTGATCTGCGCGCAAACGGATGGAACGTTGAGAAAGCCGAGGGAGGCTTGCCATTATTGACAGCAGGACCATTGCCGTATCAGGTGACAACGACTTCGGACTGGTAACAAAAGTGATTAACCCCGCTGCCGGTAATGACGATCCGACTGCGTATACACTGCGTGCGGGTAAGCTGTTCCTGAATGGAAAGGAAGCTGCCGGTACCTCGATTTCTGCGGTCCCGAACGGGGAAAAAGGAAAACTTTGGTTGTTCAGATTCGATAAGGCTCTATAATACGCAGAGCGGGCTCGTTTCCGGTTGTTTGTAACGAAGACTGGTTTCGTACTACATGCATGGCACTTTCCGGAAAAGCTGCAGCTGCACGGTAGCAGTACTATAGGGGAATTATAACTTTTCAGTTTTTTTTCCCCCATATAACAAGTATGTTTTTTTTCCTGCAACAGGAGTTGTCTTTGCATTTGTGAACGCAAAGACAACTCCTCCCGTCTTTTTTTTCTTTAAGCGGTATACGCTTCGTACCATACCGTTTCAGTAAGCGGTTTTCTTTCCGTGTCATGCCGTTCAGGGCTGAGGAAATCCTGTGCCGGATATCCCAACAGTATGAGCGCGGTCGGCTCAAGAATTTCCGGGATGTTGAATTCTCTTCGTATTATGGCCGGATCAAACAATCCCACCATGACACTTCCGATATTACGCTCCCTTGCCGCCAGCATGATATGATCGCAAACAATCCCTATATCAAGGTCCCCGGAACATTTGTGGTCATACGGCCTGATTAAAGGATCTGTTTTATCCTGGCATACAATGAAGACACATCCTGATCCGAAGGTTTTATATGCTTTTTCAACCTTTCTGATATTTTCCTGTTTTTGAACGACAATGATCCTTTGTGGCTGCCTGTTACAGGCCGACGGTGCGGCACGCCCCGAGTCCAGTATGTAATTCAAATCAGCTTCGGGTATCTGCTGTTCTGTAAAACCTCTCGTTGTACAACGGGCTTTTGCAAGATCTAAAAAATTCATAAGTATATAACCTCTTTAAATATGCGGAACGGTTTCAAAAACTGTTAGTTTCGGAACCTCTTTTGCAGGAAAAGTACCAGTTTCTGTATTTCGATGATTTACATATTTCCTGCGGATAGATTAAATTATTGTCTCCAAAAGTCATCCGGCCCCTGGAAATGTTTTATTCGTGCGGAGGGTTTAATACCCCGCCCCTTGGGGCGTATGAAGGGTATAAAATCCCGACTGCAATACCTTTAGAGAACAACATACCTCGCCCCTTGGGGCGGAGTTGTTGATTCAATTGTCTGCCGGGTTTCCGCTGCA
>DCFS01000053.1 GCA_002319875.1 Treponema sp. UBA1798
AACATTTTTCAATCGCATGGAAAGAAGATTATATTTTTTAAGATATAGTCTTCTTTCTCTGATCGGGCAGCGTCATTATAAAGTCTGTAAAGCCGATATAATCCAGAGAACAGATAATATCTTTCTGTACTGGAAGTGATATTTGTACCAGGTATAGATCATTCCGGAATATTACCGTTCTTCCCTGAAATAAGACAGTCCCAGATGTTCTGGCGGCTGATTTTCACGCTTGTTTCTCATACTGGTTGCTACCAGAACTATAATTGTTACAATGTATTGTGTCATTTTGAATAGCTCCTGAGAACCACGTGAAAGACCGGGGATATACAGATAGAGAATATAGAGAGCACCGAACAATATAGCCCCTAAAATTGCCTTACGCGAATCCCAGAGAGCAAAGATGACAAGCGCAATAGCAAGCCATCCTCTGTCACCGAAACCATTGTTTGTCCATGTTCCTCCGAGGTATTCCATAACAAAATATAACCCGCCGAGACCTGCGATTGCGCCCCCTGATACCGTCGCAATATATTTGTATTTTTCGATGTTTAGTCCGGCTGCATCTGCGGCAGAAGGATTTTCGCCGATTGCCCTCAGATTTAAACCTGCCCGGGTTTTTGTCAGTATAAAAGAAATTGCAAAGGCGAGAATGACAGAAAGGTAGGTAAGAAAACCATATGAAAAAAACAACTTTCCTATCACCGGTACCCGGGAAAGATACGGTATATGTACCTGGTATGCGCTTGCTGTAACTGCAACAGATACCTGTCCTACGCCGCCGGCAAGTTTTGAAATTGACCCGCCGAAAAAGTTTCCAAATCCTATACCGAATGTCGTAAGGGCCAGACCGACAACATTCTGGTTTGCCCGGAGGCTTATTGTCAGATAACTGTACAGAAAAGCACCGAGCCCGGAGCAGAGCAGTGAAGCTGTCAGGGAGACGAGCAGGCCAATTGCCGGTATTGGTACGGAGACTGCTTTTTCATAATAAAAACCGCCGACCAGTCCTGCTATGCCGCCCATATACATAAGACCGGGAATACCAAGATTCAGATTCCCGGATTTTTCTGTCACTATTTCACCGATAGAACCGAACAGGATACTGACTCCCTGGGCTATGGCTTTCTGGACAAATATCAATATAATACCAGGCATTAGAGGACCTCCTTTTTTTCCAGAACGACTTCATAGTTTATAAAGAATTCACTGCCGATCAGAAAGAAAATAATAATACCGGTCAGTATCTCCGAAACATTTTCATTAAGTGAAAATTGCGAAGCGATCTGGATTGCACCGTTTTCCATAAATACGAGTAATGTAGCAAAAGCCGCCATCGCCCATGTATTAAATTCCGCCATCCATGCGACGATGATTGCAGTAAAACCACGGCCTCCGGCAAGGCTCGTTGAAATTGTATGACTGGCACCGGAAACGATAAGGTTTCCTGCGAATCCACAGACAGCCCCGGAAAGCGACATCGTACGGATTATTACCTTTTTTACTGCTATACCGGCGTATCGGGCAGTATCCTGACTTTCACCGACAACGGTCAATTCATAGCCATGCTTCGTGTATTTCAGGTACAACGTAATAGATACCGCGACAATAACGACAAGAATAAGATTTAATCCATATTTAAGACCGAAAATGGCGGGGAACCATCCTTTTTCCGTTACACTGTTAATAACACCAACCGTATTGGATCCGGGAGGATTTTCCCAGAAAACAATACAGAACGTTATGATTTGCATGGCAACATAATTCATCATCAGGGTGAATAGTGTTTCGTTTGTGTTATATTTTGCTTTGAAAAATGCAGGAATAACAGCCCATACCATTCCGGCTATGCAACTTGCCGCTATACTGAAAAAGAGCAATAGCCAGTTTGGCAGTGAAGAACCATATATCATGAGTGCAGCGGATGCAAGTCCTCCCATGAGAATTTGTCCTTCGGCGCCTATGTTCCAGAATTTCATTTTGAATGCCGGTACAAGTCCCGCAGCGACAAGGAACAGGACCAGCATATCTCTGATAGTTACCCATGCCCGTCTTGATGTACCTATTGCACCGTTTATAACACCTCCATAAATCTGTACCGGATTCATATGTGTTATGGATATTATGACGAAGGAACAGATTATAAGTGCAAAAATAATTGCTGCAAGACGTAATGCAAGCGCTTTTATTGTTGGAATATGGTCTCGTTTTTTCAGTCTGATACTTAAGTTACTCATGCATGTGATCTCCATCCGCTGTCATTAAAAGACCTATTTCTTCCTTTGTCGTGTTTCTTGCGTCCCTGATACCCGTGATATGGCCGTTGTTCAAAACAAGAATTCTGTCACATAGTTCAAGAATAACATCGAGATCTTCTATGACACTGATGACGGCGACACCCTTTTCCTTTTCCGCATTAAGCTGATTATAAATGGTATAAGAAGAATTGATGTCGAGTCCTCGTACCGGATACGCAACCATCAGCACGCCCGGATCCGATGAAATTTCTCTGCCCACAAGTACTTTCTGAACGTTTCCGCCTGACAACTTCCGTACGGGAAATTCCGTTCCGGGAGTTGATACCTGCAACATACTGATTATTTTTTCAGCCAGCCGGCGTGGAAACCAGCGGTTTACAAAAGGAGAAACTCCGGTCTGATAGCTTTTCAGCATGACATTACCGGTTACACCCATCGATCCTACCAGCCCCATACCAAGTCTGTCCTCCGGTACGAATGATATAGAAACGTCTTTGTGTTTTATTTCATTTGGTGTAAGGCCTGAAATTGTTATTTTATTACAGTTACTACAACAGTAACAGATAGATCCTTCTTCTATGCTCTGTATACCGGCAATGGATTCAAGCAGTTCTTTCATTCCGCTTCCTGCGATGCCTGCAATACCCAGTATTTCTCCAGATTTCGCGCAAAAGGAAACGTTATCGAGTGCCTTCAGGCCTTCCTTATTCCGGCAGGTAAGATGCTGAACAATAAGGCGATCCTGCTGATCGTGCGGCTCTGAGCGATTGATATCAAGGTTTATTTTTTCACCAACCATCATTTCAGTCAGAACTGAAATAGTTGCATCCACTGTATTGACAGAATCTATATAGGAACCTTTTCGGAGAACGACTACGCGATCTGAAATGTCGAGTACTTCCTGCAATTTATGCGTAATTATAATGATGGATTTCCCGGCCTCTCTCATATTCCGTAAAACAGAGAAGAGGCTCTTTATTTCCTGTGGAGTCAGTACCGCTGTCGGTTCGTCAAGAATAAGAATATCCGCTCCCCTGTACAGGACTTTTACTATTTCGACGGTCTGTTTCTGTGATACCGACATATCATATATTTTCTGATCCAGATTTAATATAAAACCGTATTGAGAGCAGATTGAATTTATTTCTTTTTTTACCTGCTCCATATCGAGGACAGGTGCTCCCGGTTGCCCGAGTATTATGTTTTCAGCAGCAGTCAGAACATTTACCAGTTTGTAGTGCTGATGTATCATCCCTATTTTGAATGCATAGGCATCCTTAGGGGAATGTATCGTTACTTCTTTCCCATCAATAAAAATTGTACCCTCATCGGGCCTGTAGATTCCTGAAAGAATATTCATGAGCGTCGTTTTACCGCTCCCGTTTTCTCCAAGAATTGACAGTATTTCATATTTTTTAACTGCAAGGTTTATTTTGTTATTAGCTGTTACGGAACCGAACCTTTTTGTGATATTTTTAAGTTCGATCGCATATGTTTCTTCCACGGGACACTCCTTTTAATGGTATCCTGACCGGAACTGTCGTTTTGTAAAAGGGCTAAGAACAGCCATACGGTGGGCCGTATGGCTGTTCTGTTTTATACCGGGAATATGATTTCCGGTGGAATCAGTTATTTCGCTGCGGTAAGTTCTTTAATTCCGTCGATTCTCAGATCGAAGGCAGGTGCGGAAATAAGTTCCGATTCATGGAAATAGCCGTCCTTTACATAGGCAGCATATTTCGCCCAGTCGCCGCCGGTTGCAATCAGATCTTCAATCTTTTTTCCGCCAATTGTGAAGGTATTGGTATCAAATACTTTGAGTGTGCCGGATTTTATAGCAGCAATGACTTCGTCTACTTTTGCCTGTGTATCGGGAGCTGCCACTTTTTCGTTAACCGGTGTGATCAGTACAGCACCGTCAGCATATCCTTTGCACCAGTCAGTCGGAATCTGCTGTCCGTCTTTTGCAAGTTTTGCAGCCTCTGTATAGTAAGAACCCCAGTTCAGGGCAGCGGAAGTGAGAGCTGCATCTGGTGCTACAGACGTCATATCTACATTGTATCCGACACATGGAACGCCATGTGCCTGGCAGGCTGTCGGTGCGCCTGTCGTATCTGCATGCTGGCTTATAAGAACACATTTGTCTGCAATGAGAGCTTCTGCAGTTTCTTTTTCAAGCGTCATATCTGCCCAGCTGTTTGTGTAGCGGACTTCCATAGTAGCCTTCGGGCATACACTGCGTACGCCAAGGAAGAATGAAGTATAACCGCTTACAACTTCTGCATAGGGGTATGCTCCGACATAGCCAATTTTGCACTCTGATTCCTTGATTTTTCCGTCTTTGATCATCTGGTTCAGCTTCATACCGGCTACGACACCGGAAACATACCTGGACTGATAGACCGCACAGAAATAGTTGTGCATATTTACAAGACCGGACTTTGCTGCCTGATAACCGGTCGCATGGCAGAACTGAATCTTCGGATATTCTTTTGCTGCCTGAAGCATATATGATTCATGGCCAAAACTGTTTGCAAAAATAAGCGTGCAGCCCTGTTCTGCAAGGTCGACAGCGGCATCATAACATTTTTCATCTTCCGGAATGTTTTTCTTTTCAATAACCTGATCATCCGTAAGATTTAAAGACTTTTTCATCTCAGCGATGCCTTTCATGTGGGCTTCTGTATAGCCTTCATTTTCATCCCCGACATAGATCGCTCCCACTTTGAAGGCAGGTGTCTTGGGTTTACTTTTACAGCCTGTAAATACCAGTACAGTTGCAACTACAGCTGCAGCAGCGATTTTAGCTGCCATACCAGTTACGTTTTTTTTCATAGCATTCTCCTCCAGAGAAACATGAAACAGATTTAAAAACAAAAGAGTTGCGCATAGTATTAAAGCAACTAATAGTATGCGTAACTCCTTTGTTACTTAAATCATTGGTTTGTATAGAAAATTTATAGCAAAATGCACCCTGCGTGTCAAGGATGAAAAATGTATAGTAGTTGGCAAGTTTTCAGAACTTTGTCGTTATATTTAACGTTGCGCTTTCAATATACGTTCTGCTTTTAACAACGTCTCACAAAAAGATAGATTTATAAAAGAAATTCGACAGCCTGTATGTTGAAACGATATTATATAAAAATGCCTGCCAATTCAGGCAGGCATTTTCGATCCTGTTATTTCATAAGTGATCTATACAGTGAGATAACATCTTCTTTTGTCGGATCTCTGGGGTTACCCGGCCGGCATGCATCTGCCATCGCAGAATCAGCCAGAAAGTCGAGATCCTTTTCCTGTACTATACCTTTAAGACTCTGAGGAATATTTACATCTACAGAAAGTTTACGTACGGCATCCACTGCTGCCTTCCGGTATTCCTTCTGGTTCATTGCATCGACATCTTTCACACCCATCACTCTTGCAATTTCACGATATTTTTCACCGGTATATCCGGCATTGTATTCCATAACGGTCGGAAGAAGAATTGCACAGGCTACACCGTGCGGAGTATCATAAAATGCGCTCAGTGTATGGGCCATTGAATGATCGATACCGAGACCTACATTTGAAAAGCCCATACCGGCAATATACTGTCCGAGAGCCATTTCTTCACGGGCCTTTGCATCTCCTGCAACGGATTTGCGCAGCCATCGTCCGATAATTTCTATTGCCTTAAGGTGCATCATATCGGTCATTTCCCATGCGCCTTTTGTAATGTACCCTTCAATAGCATGGGTAAGTGCATCCATCCCTGTAGCGGCACAAAGTTTTGCAGGCATGCTCATCATCATATCAGGATCCACGCATGCGATGACCGGAATGTCGTGTACGTCCACACATACGAATTTGCGTTTTTTTTCAAGATCGGTAATAACATAATTTATAGTAACTTCTGCGGCAGTTCCTGCTGTCGTAGGAACTGCGATGATTGGAACACTCGGTTTTTTTGTGGGAGCGACGCCCTCGAGGCTTCTTACATCTTCGAAATCCGGGTTACTGATAATGATACCGACTGCCTTTGCAGTGTCCATTGATGAACCACCGCCAATGGCAATTATGTAGTCAGCCTTTGCTTTTTTGAAGGATTCGACACCGTGTTTCACGTTTTCAATCGGAGGGTTCGGTTTAATATCCGAATATACTTCATATTTCAATCCTGCCTTATCAAGCAGATCTGTAACTTTTGCAGTAACTTTGAACTTAACAAGATCCGGGTCTGAGCATACAAATGCTTTTTTCCACCCGTGCATTTTTACTTCATCGATGATTGCGTTGATGGCGCCTTTGCCATGATAAGATGTTTCATTTAATGTTATTCTGTTTGCCATTTTTTCCCCCTTCTGATATCGATAATGACTTATTGTGGGGCAGAATTATAGATTTTGCAAGTTACAGATTTGACTGGATGTAACGTTACAGTGCAGGCAGAAGGATCGAAGCCAGTTTGGGCGGTAACGCCGCAATAAGATCGTCGGCAAGCGACTCGGAAGATTTTGTCATATCGTTTATAGCCCAGTCTGTTGTCATTGAAATTGAGCCGTGACAGTACAGTTCTAGTATAAAGCGCAGATCATCATTCAGCGGTTTCCGCGTACGTTTTTCAATAATATTGGTATAGAACTTCAGAATAAACTGATAATCATGCTGTTCTATGGAATTGTAGTCCGTGGATTTGAAAGCCTGCGCGAAAAAAGTTTTTTCCCTGCGGATAAAGTCAAATTTGAGAATGAGGCCTTCCCTGAGGGTTAAGGTTACGCCCATTTCATAAAAGCACTGTGCGGCAAGTATGTCGAAGTACCAGTTTACCAGATCATATTTGTCACGGAAATGGCGGTAAAAAGTCTGTCTTGTGAGACCTGAAGCCCTGACAATATCGGTAACTGTTATTTTTTCCAGTGATGAAAAAGCCATCAGTTTTTTTATAGAGTCTGCAAGTCTGTATTTTGCATCTTCATGTTTCATGGACCTGAAATACCTTCAGAAACACCGGTAAAATTGCGGCAACTTAATCAACATATCTCTTTAGCATTTTTTTTATGAAATCGCTTTTGGATACAGGCGATTAATTCATAAAAACAACTTTTAATAAATATATACCATTATATAGCATTTTGCCATATACTGAACTTTGCTTTGTATCGCTTTTTGATTATATTTAAGGTAAAGCGTGTCCGATAACGGAAAGGTAAACAGGAGCACAATTATTTTCTGATAACGCCAGGTTGTAAATGTTACGCGAATGATAAAGAGGTTTTTATGACAAATCCGGTTTTTTCTATTGCGTTTTATGATGCCCATCCTTATGACAGGGATGCTTTCACTTCTGCCAACAAAAATTTTCTCTACAACATTGATTTTTTTGATTTTCATCTTGACGAGCGAACAGCCCTTACGTCAAAGGGGTATAAAGTTGTCTGTACGTTTGTAAACGATACACTGAGTTCTCATGTTATTAGTATTCTTTCAGAGTGCGGGGTAGAACTTATTGCTATGCGCTGTGCCGGATACAATAATGTTGATCTGAAAGCTGCAGCGGAACATAACATTACGGTTGTCCGGGTTCCGGCATATTCACCGCATTCCGTCGCAGAACATGCGGCAGCGTTGCTTCTTTCACTGACACGTCGTATACCACAGGCGTACCTCCGCACAAAAACCGGAAATTTTACATTGAACGGGTTGACCGGGAGGGATCTGTACGGTCTCACGGCCGGTATTCTTGGGACCGGTCGTATCGGGAGAATCATGGCAGATATTCTGGCCGGATTCGGTATGAAGATTGTACTGTCTGATGCGTACCCGGACAGGGGGTGGGCTGACAGTAAAGGTTACAGGTATCTTGAAAAGGACGATTTTTTCAGGCAGTCAGATATTGTAAGCCTTCACTGTCCTCTTACACCGGAAACGGAACATATAATTAACGCAGATACACTGAGCGTTATGAAACGTGATGCTGTCATCATCAATACAGGTCGGGGAGCTCTGATAGATACCCATGCACTCGTTGCTGCTTTGAAAAAAAAGCGTATCGGAGGAGCTGCTCTTGACGTCTATGAGGAAGAGGGTGATTACTTTTTTTCCGACTGGTCCGTAAACGTCATAAAGGATGATGTTCTGATCCGTCTTCTTACTTTTCCGAACGTTATTATTACAGGACATCAGGCTTTCCTTACTTCTAATGCATTGTCTGCTATAGCAGAAACAACGCTTGGAAATATCAGGGCATTCATGAAACAAGAGCCTCTGGCAAATGAAGTAAAATGATGTGTGCAAACGTGTTTTAACGTGTGCCGTTGCCATTGCCTGTGCTTTTGCCGTATACTGATTTGACCTTTTAGAGGTAATATGAAATTATCAGAACTTGCACCGGGAGAGGGTGGGTGTATCAAGGTTGTCGGAGGAGAAAAGGCACTCAGGCATCATCTGCTTGATATGGGTTTGACGCCGGGAACACAGATAACAGTCCGGAAAGTTGCTCCACTCGGTGATCCGATGGAATTGACTCTTCGCGGATATGAGTTGACGCTCCGGAAAGACGATGCAGCGATGATCGAGCTTGCAGATAACCCTGATCTGTATGCATGTGTTTCGTGCGGTGTTTCCTGTCCTTACCATTCAGCCGAAAAAACAGGAAAGTAACAGATATGAAATTGAAGATAGCACTTGTAGGAAACCAGAATTGCGGGAAGACAACCCTTTTCAATCTGCTGACAGGGAGTAACCAGCATGTGGGTAACTTTCCGGGAGTGACTGTAGAACGAAAAAGCGGTGTTATCAAACAGGAATTTATTCCGCGTGATGATTCTGATGAAAGAGATTTGTCGGCGGAAGTGTTTGACCTCCCTGGTATTTATTCTCTTGCTCCCTATACACCAGAGGAAATCGTTACCCGTGATTTTCTTATGAATGAACATCCTGATGCTATTCTGAATATTGTTGATGCAACTAATATTGAACGTAATTTGTATCTTTCACTTCAACTTGAAGAACTTCAGATACCTATGGTTATTGCACTTAATATGATGGATGAAGTGGTAGCTGCCGGGAATTCCATAGATGTTGTTAAGCTGCAGCAGGATATGCAGATCGATGCGGTACCGATTTCAGCAGTAAAAGAAGATGGCGTCACCGAACTGGTAAACCGGATACTTGATGTTGCTTTTCATAAAAGAAAACCTGCAAAAATCGACTTTTGTGAAGCCGGACCCGTGCACCAGGCAATTCACTCGATGGCACATCTTATTGCCGATCATGCAGACGCCCGGGGACTCCCTATACGTTATTGCGCTACATGCCTTATAGAGGGCGACGACCTTATGGTCGAAAAACTTGGCTTGAATGCGAATGAAAAGGATATCCTTGGACATATCACGACGGAAATGGAGCGTGATGCAGGTACTGACCGGGAAGCGGCAATCGCTGATATGCGCTATGCATATATTGCAAAGGTAACGGTAAATTCAGTACACAAAATTGGTGAGACACTGGAACAGCAGCGTTCTGTTAAAATCGACAACATGCTTACCCATAAATACCTGGGAATTCCGATTTTTCTGGGTATTATGTCGTTGATATTTTATCTCACATTCGGGCTTATCGGCAGGATACTGAGCAACTGGTTCAGCATAGGTATTAATTTTGTTACTTTACTCGCCGATCATGCGCTGACAGCTTACGGGCTTAATCCGACCGTTCATTCACTTATTATAAATGGAGTATTTGCGGGAGTGGGTAGCGTACTTTCATTTATGCCAACTATTCTTGTCTTGTTCTTTTTTCTTGCGTTACTGGAGGATACGGGATATATGGCCCGTGTGGCCTTCGTTATGGATACGGCTCTGCGCAGGATAGGATTAAGCGGTAAATCTTTCGTTCCGATGCTTATCGGTTTTGGATGTTCCGTTCCAGCTATTATGGCCACCCGTACGCTTTCAAGCCGGCGCGACAAAAAAATGACAATATTTATAATTCCGTTTATGTCGTGCAGTGCTAAATTGCCGGTATATGCACTTTTTGCGAGCGCCTTTTTTCCGGATAAAGCTGCTTTAGTGATGATATTTCTCTATATATTGGGTTTGTGTGTGGCAGTTATTGCAGCCTTTCTGCTGAAAAATACTTTATTTATCGGGAAGCCGGTTCCGTTTGTGCTTGAACTTCCTGCATACCGCATGCCAGGTATACGGAGTATGGCTCTGAATATCTGGGAAAAAGCCCGTGATTTTCTGCGCAGGGCTTTTACGATTATTTTTACAGCAACGATCGCCATATGGTTTTTACAGAATCTTGACATACGGCTTAATCTGGTAAGTGATGCTTCTCACAGCATGCTTTCGGCTATCGGTACTTTCATAGCACCTGTATTCGGGCCGCTCGGTTTTTATGACTGGAAACTTTCAACAGCCCTTGTTACCGGACTTACGGCGAAGGAAGCAGTGGTAAGTACGCTTGCTGTTTTGACGGGAGCCGGTACCGGTACTGCACTTGGTACCGCCGTTTCTTCAATGATGAGTCAGGCTTCTGCTCTCGGCTTCCTTACATTTACACTGTTATATATGCCTTGTGTCGCAGCTATGGCGGTAACCCGGCGCGAAATCGGCAGACACAATGCTCTTGCAGCGGTGATATTCCAGACTCTGACGGCGTGGATAGTAGCTTTCATAGTTTATCACATTGCAGTACTGTTTTAAGGAAACGCTGATTAAGGCAGGAATGCCCTGCTCCGGCTTTTTCCTTTCCGGCCCTTTTGCTGATGCTGCAGAAGAGGCAACCGGGGTTTTCTGTTACTGATTCATCAGTATTTCCAGAATTTTGTCTGCAGAAGGCGGGCAACCCTGTACCTGTTTTGCTGCACCGTTGCAGCATCGCCCTATTCCGATACCATTGAATGGGGTATCCTTAAATTCCTGCCCGATAGCAACCGGCTTCCGGTATGCTTTCCCTGTATTTTCACTGTAGCGGTATAATGCCCGGATGAGGTTTGCAAAACATGACGAACAAGCTGATCTCTGGTCGACCTGTCCGGCAAGCTGCTTCGCAAGCCGCGACGTGTGCGGTTCTGCGTTTCCGGAATCAGCGGGCCTGTTTATTTCAATAATATCACCAGGATCTATCGATATGGAACCAGCTCCGAACTGTTCCGCCAGTTGTATATACGGTACTTCATCAGTATCCAGACCCATCAGTGAACAGCCGTACGCATCGATCTGTACGGGATCAAAACCAAGCATTATCCTGTCGCTTTGTACAGGTGTCCCGCCTTCTTCAAAATTAAGATCTCCACAGATATTATCTACGATCGTAAGAGCCGGTTTCAGCGCCGATGCAAGTGCTGCGATCGGTTTCATAAGTCCGAGCGCGTGAAATCTGCGTTTTTCCCGATCGGGCAGGCAGCCTTTGCAGTTTTTGAGTGCACAGGTCATAACTGTCTGGCAATGCCCTTTCAGAACGGGAAGGTTTATCAGATAATCCGTTTCGAGCGCTGTATTGCAGATCGCTATCGGTCCGATGGGCGTATTCACATCTGTCGTTTTATCTTTTTTCAGATCCATGAGAGGTACGCCGTATTTTTCTCCGATCTTGTCGTACCCGCATGCTGCAAATCCGCGGACAGTACTGTCTCCGACCCATGCACCCTCTATGATTTTTATATTTCTGATATCATGCTGCTGCAGATAGCAGATAACACCTTCAAGAATTTCCGCGTGTGTCGTTGCACCTGACTCAGGACTTTTCGATACGACCAGATTGGGTTTGAGTGCTACTTTTGCATCCTGGGAAATACGAGATGCAATATCTGCTTTTTCCATAAGGGCCGTAACCATAGCGGAATAATTTTTTCCGTATGAAACATATATTTTCCGATTTTCCATAGTAGTCTCCCTGTTTGCCTGTATTGTCAGGAATATCCGGTTTGCAGTCAATAGGAAAATCAGATTCCGTATGCAGTTTTTATTTGTTTGTCCGGGTTGGTGATTTTTCTGTATTCCGGGGAGGACCGCCGGATAATGCTTATCACAAATATGGAAAATCATCTGAATGACGTGGGAACTGTTTCTGCTTATAGACAAAAAATGGGGAAGCTGAGGTGTTCAGAGCGAGTACGGTATGCAGCTGCAATAGTATGTTTTATGCTATACTGTGCAACCGGGAGAAATACAATGGACGATACGACTTCAGCTCAACCACATAAACGGAGAGTCCGTTATGCGGGAACACATCCGCATACTTTTGCTGAAAAATATAAAGAATTGGATCCTGAAAAATATAAAAAAGATATACAGCATATTATTTCCCGCGGAGATACGCCGGCAGGGACTCACCGGCCGGTATGTATGCAGGAGGTGCTCACTATCCTCGATCCTAAGCCTGGTGAAACCGCTGTGGATGCTACGCTCGGTTATGGTGGTCACGCCGGGGAGATACTCAAAAGAATTCAGCCTGGAGGTGTCCTCTACGGTCTTGATATCGATTCAGCGGAACTGCCTAAAACAGAGTCACGAATTCGGGCTGAAGGTTTCGGGCCTGAGTCATTCGTTGCGGTACATGCAAATTTTGAGACTCTTCTCAAAATACTTCCCGCGGTAGGGCATCCCTCTGTTGATATGATCCTTGCTGATCTTGGTGTTTCATCCATGCAGATTGATAATCCTGCGAGGGGATTTACATTTAAAACTGATGGACCGCTTGATATGCGGATGGATCAGGGAAAAGGAGAAACCGCTGCACATTTATTAAACCGCATGACAGAAGGTAAAATTGCGTTTTTGTTGCGGAATAATGCAGATGAGCCGGATGCCGGAATACTTGCCCATGCTATTTTTCAGAACCGTCAGCAGATGGTAACAACGGGGGCTCTTTCCGGAATAATAAAAGAGACTTTAACTGAATTAAACCGCAGTGAACGTGATATTATCAGGTCTGAGCGGCGTGTGTACCAGGCGCTGCGTATTGATGTTAATGAAGAGTTTCAGACCCTTGAGACTTTTCTGGCGGATTTGCCTTATTGTCTCAAATCCGGAGGTCGTGTTGTGATACTTAC
>DCFS01000197.1 GCA_002319875.1 Treponema sp. UBA1798
CTTATTTTTTTATTCGTGCGCCGGGATTGGTGTTTTTTACAAAAGTTCCTTTTTCCAGTTCATCATACGCTGTGCGCAATTCTTCGTCGGTGTTCATGACGATCGGCCCATACCATGCGATCGGTTCCTTTATCGGTTTTCCGGATATCATCAAAAAACGTATTGGTTTTTCTTCCGTTTTAATTTTTATACGCTCCCCGTCTTCGAACAGTACCAGATTTCCGTTTTCCGCCTTTTGAACTTTACCGTTTCCGGAAACAGAATTTTCAATATATCCGTCCTCTTCAAAGATATACCATATGACTGTATCGCCTGTCTCCGTTTTCAGCTCATATTCCTGTCCCCGGGGGATAAAAATGTCATAATACCCGGGAGAGGTGACGACGTCCGTTATGGCTCCCTGTACATCTTCATAAGTACCCGTTATCACTTTAATAACGCTTCCGTCAGGTTTTTTTATTTCCGGAATATCGGCGGCACGGATTCCCCTGTACCGGGGGTCCATCATTTTGTATTTTGCAGGCAGGTTTGCCCATAACTGGAAACCATACATAGCACCGTTTTTATCACCCTGCGGCATTTCCTGATGATAGATACCACTGCCGGCTGTCATCCACTGGATATCGCCTGCTCCTATTACACCTTTATTCCCCAGGCTGTCTTCATGGGTAACTTCACCTTTGAGCACATAGGTTATGGTTTCTATTCCTCTGTGCGGATGCCAGGGAAATCCTTTTATGTAATCAGCAGGAGTATCTGATCTGAAATCATCCAGCAGAAGAAACGGATCATATTGACCGGGAGCGTCAAATCCGATTGCACGCCGTAGATGGACTCCTGCGCCTTCAAGCGTTGCGTGAGCTTTTACCAGTTTTTTGATATTCCGGTATTTTTTCATTCCGCTCCTCCTGTTTTTCTATAGTATAACATATGTATTGTATTACGGATTAAAATAACGTTTTCACGGCTGATGCTCAGAAAAACATATTGAACATAACGCTGTATTCCTGCCAGTGGTCCCCGTAGTCGCCTTTATACGAATACGAACCGGTGACCGACAGATTCCCGGAGACGGAAAAACGTTCTTCAAGCGACAGATCATAGCGCGTATGTATAGGGGTAAAAGGTGATTGCCCTATAGATGCAGAGAGTTTCCCTTTCCATAATCCGGCGGACGTCAATACCCCTGCTTCGCCACCAAGGAGCAGATCCGTTCCGTATTCATATTCCGGTGAAAAGTATGTATCGAATCCGCCAAGAAAATATAATTGGGTATTATCCACCGGTGCCAGGCTTACGCCGTATGAATATTTTACCCGCCATGCAAGTGTTTCATCCCTGTTTTCCCCGGTATTTGTTTCAAGACCCGTCCTGAACTGAAAGGCGGAATTGTAAAAAAACATATCGGAAACAGGCAGGGAGATGATATCTGCAATATCGGCACTTCTGAGAGATACTGCTTTATCAGCATATCTGTATCTGAGGTCTACTCTGCAAAAAGCGAGTTGAGAATTTCTGGTATATCCTGGATCCGTATCCATTATCTCATGGGCGAGAAGACGGAAGCTGACAGCAGAAAAGAGGCCGGAAGAATCCTTCCCTGTTTCTGCTGAGATTTTCTGTGAACCGTGTGCCAGATGCGGAGGTTCCGGTACCGGAGGTTCGGTATTCTGCGCTAACTGCCCAAGTTTGGTTCTCTGGGAAAGTACGGCTACCATACGGCTGCGGTAGTCTGCCGGGCTGATTTTTCCGCCCGTTAAAAGAAACTTCAGATAATCGGCCGACAGATCCCAGATACATGCCTGTTTCTCAATTTCCAGTCCGGAAAATGGAAAGATATCCGTATTCTTTTTTCCGAAGCAGATATCTTTAACATATGATTTTTCCCGGAAGGAAAGCCGGGACATACCGTATTTTATTCTGCTGTATAATGACGGCCGGTATGTGTAATCCTCTGCAATTCCCAGTTTCTTCAGGAGTTTGACGGTTTCTATTGGTTCTACAATAGTTTTTAACCTGTCTGTAAGTTTTGTTTCAGGTTTCGCTGCTTCTATCAGAAACAGAAGGTTATAGGAACAGTTTTCGCTGATAAAATAATAATCCGAATAAATTCCTGATAATTCTACTATGTGCCGCAGAAGTCTGTCGGTCTCTTCGTCTGTCAGTTTAAGGCGGTATTCCCACATATCGCGCATATCGATATCTGTATATTCCCGTATTTTCTGATAATAGGGGAGAAAGCTGTAATATCCTCTGTATGCCCCGGTAAGACCTTTCAATGCATAGACAAGGCTTGAATCCGGACCGCTGACGGCTCCGTAATTCACCGAATATGCAAGAAGCCTTGATTTTCCCTTCGATTCGATAAGAAGAAATGTATGGCCGAACATGGACGCCGGATTTTTCATATATCCTGCAGGAAATACAAGATAGACTGCTCCGGGATTTATCCGGTTTTTCAGTGAATAAAAGTCTTTGTCTCCATCATAAGGAACCTGTGTAACAGGGATTGCAAGTTGTTCACG
>DCFS01000327.1 GCA_002319875.1 Treponema sp. UBA1798
GCAATTCCTTCCGCTCCGAGAATCAGAACGAGCGGAAGTTTTGCCCGGAAGACGACCGGTTCCTGGCTGCGGCCGTCATAGCTTGGCACATACTGCGTAATTTTCGGATTATATAAGATATCCCTCGCCAACGGCCGTATGCGGCATTCGATATAACGGGGAGCAGACGCACCGTCGCCGGTATACAGGTTTCCGAAATTCCCCTGTTTGTCTATAAAGAGTTCCTTATTGGCAAGTACGACGAGCGCAGAGTATATGGAGGCGTCTCCGTGCGGGTGATACTTCATACACTGGCCGACAATGTTCGCAACCTTGTGGTAGCGCCCGTCATCAACTTCAAAAAGTGTATGCAGTATACGCCGCTGGACGGGCTTCAGTCCGTCTGTCAAATCCGGAATTGCCCTGTCGCGGATGACGTAACTTGCATACTGTATAAAATTATTGTCGAATATATTCTTAACAAAAGCCATTCGTATTCTCCGGATAAAAACTATGCATCTATTTCTGCGGCAAGATGATGAACGATAAACTCCCTGCGGTCCGGTGTGTTTTTCCCCATATAAAACTCAAGGAGCTTCGGTACAGCCTTCAGCGACTGGATGCTTACGGGAGTCAGGTGCATGCCCCTGTCTTCACCCTCTCCCGGTTTCCGCTCATGGATAAACTGGCCGAATTCTCCGGGACTTATTTCCCCCAGTCCCTTGAATCTCGTTACCTCGGCTCCCGATCCGAGCGCCTTTACCTGCCTGTCACGGGAATCTTCATCGTAACAATACACCGTCGTCGTCTTATTGCGTACGCGGAATAACGGTGTTTCCAGAATATACACACGGCCTGCAGAAACCAGTTCTTCAAAAAAACCGAGAAAAAAGGTAAGGAGCAGGTTACGGATATGGAAACCGTCGTTATCGGCATCGGTCGCTATGATAATTTTAGAATAGCGGAGGCTGGACACATCTTCCTGTATGCCGAGGGCCATCATGAGATTATACAGCTCTTCGTTTTTATAGATATCTTTCGGTTTGCGGCCGAACATATTTTCCGGTTTACCGCGGAGACTGAATATTGCCTGGGTTTTTACATCGCGCGAGCCGACCATGGAACCGGTTGCGGAATCTCCTTCCGTAACAAATATCATGGAGTTTTCACCTTCCCGTCCGTCTTCCACATGATAACGACAGTCCTTCAGTTTCGGAATCTTAAGGGAAATCTTTTTGGCAGCTTCACGGGCTTCTTTTTTTACACCGTTTATTTCAGCGTGCGCTTTCTGATTGCGTATGATTTTTTCTTCTATCACCCCGGCAGCTTCCGGATTATGCCGGAGCCAGTCATCGACGGCCACCTGCACGTCTTTCATAACCGGGGCTCGTATTTCCACATTTCCAAGCTTGTTTTTAGTCTGACTGGTGAACATGGGGTCATCTATACTGATTTTTACCGCAACGACAAGACCGCCGGTGACATCTTTTATATCATATTCCTTTTTGTAAAAATCATTGATTCCTCTGGTAAATCCGTCAAAAAAAGAAGTAACGTGGGTTCCGCCGTCTGAAGTTTCCTGTCCGTTTACAAAAGAATAGACTGTTTTTTCAAGTTCGCTCGTATGTGTAAACACGAATTCCATCAAGGCGTTTTTAAAACAGCAGAACGGATACAGCGGAGTTCCCTCTATTTCCTTGTTCAGAAGATCTGTCAGGCCGTTTTCACTGTAGTATTCGGTACCATTACAGATAATTTTCAATCCGGGGTTGAGATACACGTAGTTCCACAGCCGTTTTTCCACCATTTCCATATTATATGAATATTTACCGAACAGCTGCACATCGGGGACAAACTCAAGATAGGTACCGTTTTGCTTGTCAGAACCTGCATCCCCGGACTTGTCACTTTTTATGACACCGCGTTCAAATTCTACGACAGCCATCTTCCCGTCGCGGAAAGATGCGGCCCGGAAGTATGAAGAAAGAGCGTTCGTCGCCTTAATGCCTACGCCGTTCATACCTATTGCCTGTTTGAATACGGAATCATTGTATTTCGCACCGGTATTCGTTTTTGAAACGCAGTCGGCAAGTTTGCCAAGCGGGATGCCGCGGCCGTAATCACGGATACGAACACGCCCGTCATGTATATCAATATCGATACGCTTACCGAATCCCTGGGAGAATTCATCAACCGCATTGTCGATTCCTTCTTTCAGAAGAATATAAATACCATCATTTTCGTCGGAACCGTCGCCGAGACTGCCGATATACATACCCGGACGGCGCCGGATATGTTCAAGGCCTTCCAGATGCTGAATACTGTCTTCATCATAAACGGCAGCGATTTTCGCGCCGCCCGCAGGCTTTATTTTTTTTACTGATTTTTCCGGAGATGCTGCGACCGGTATTTTTTTGCCTGTTCCGGCCCCGCTGTCAGTTGCTTTTCCACCCATACTATACAGTATACTGTATAAAAGCTTTTATTTTCAATGCAGGAGAAACAATGACAGATTATCAGGTTTGCACCATATTTTCTTCCGATGCACGTTCCGTAAAACAGACAGAAACGCTGCTCCTTTCCGAGGGAATAAAAAAAGACAAAAACCTCGATTATACGTGCGGTATATACGACGGGGAGAACCGGATTGTCGCTACGGGAAGCTGTTTCGCAAACACACTTCGCTGTCTTGCCGTAGACAAAGACCATCAGGGAGAAGGGCTGCTGAATAAAATTGTATCCCACCTTGTCAGTTACCAGTATGCAAAAGGAAATACACATCTGTTTCTCTATACAAAATGTTCCACCGAAAAGTTTTTCAGGGATCTGGGATTCCATCCTGTCGTAAAAATTGACGGCTATCTGGTATTTATGGAAAACAGCCGGTCAGGTTTTGCGGACTATCTGAACCTGCTGGAAAAAGAATCCGGTTCCGGGGATAACTCCGGTAAAAACAGGGACGCCGCAGCGATCGTCATGAACGCAAACCCGTTTACCAAAGGGCACCTGTATCTGATTGAAACGGCTGCAAAAGCACACGCAACACTGCATCTGTTTATGGTAAGCGAAGATGCCAGCCTTTTTCCCTATAAAATCAGAAAAAAACTCATTATTGCCGGGACCAGGCATCTGAATAATATAATCTACCACGACTGCGGCGATTATATTGTCAGCAATACGACATTTCCCAGTTACTTCCAGAAAGACAAAGCCGACGTGATAGAAGGACATGCAAGGCTTGATACCGCAATTTTTATAAAAATAGCTTCACGTCTCAGCATAACTCACCGGTATGCCGGGGAAGAGCCTTTCAGCATGGTTACCGGAGTGTACAACAGAATCATGGGTACAGAACTTCCCAAAGCAGGCATTTCTTTCCATATTATTCCCCGGCTGGAGTCAAACGGAACGGTTATAAGCGCTTCGACTGTCAGGGAGGCGATCAGAAGCGGCAACCGGCGGATCCTCGAAGAAATGCTTCCGCAGACTACCCTTGATTTTCTTGCGGGTGAAGAAGCACTTCCCGTGATAAAGCATATCAGGGAACAGGACAGCGTCGTACACTACTGAGAATACATCCGCTGATTCATCAATTCCTGCCTGTCTCCGGTTCTGATATTCCTGCTTAAGCGTTTCCTGATATTCGAGAACTGAAAAATCAAGACAGATTCCCGGTCCGAAAAGGACCATTACCCGGTCGAGAAACTCTTCCCTGAATTCCGGTTCCTTTTCATTGTCGAATTTCAAAGCTATATTTCCTTTCGTAAGAAGCTGCAGGTCATATACCGAATGAACTTTATCCGGATTCGCTTGGACCTTTTCAATCCGTTTCATTGCTTCTTCATACGTTTTCATCTGCTTTGCTTCATATACTGCGAGTTTAAGATCCAGATACTGTTCCGAATAAAAATTCAGTTTGTCTTTCCGATACAGTTTCTTATACCGGCCTTCATCATCGCCTTTTTTTATGAGTTCATATTCAAGTTTCAGAGACTCTTTATCAAAATCAGTACAATTTTCAACAGCCTGCGACAGGACAGTATCCGTATCGTGAAAATCTTTTTTTAATAATGCAAGCGCCGTCAGATCGTGAAACACCTCCTCAAAAAAAGGGAATCCCCGCATTGATACAAACTGAGTATCGAGTATGCCCAACTGCATATAATACTGAATAAGCCTGCGTTCAGTGTTGTATGCGTTTTCTATATCGTCCCACGAATAGAAATATGTTGATTCCATGCGTACTTCGCCGGCAGATATATGCGGAAACGAAGTGTGGCTGAAGCATTCCGTCATCTTTTCTTTTTCTGCATGATATTCATATTCCTGTCCTAAAGAAAAGCGTATTTTCTGCGAATCGGGATATTTTTCAGAAGCTTCGCGGAGCCTTGTATATGAAGTTTCTCTGTCGCCAATCCAAAGCGGAAGAACTGCATGATTGTAGTACCAGGTCCGCTGCTCTTCTTCAGAAAGCTTTTCGACATGCATCTTCTCAAGTGCTTTCAAAGCGGCTTTAATGTCCCCCTGTTCAAAATATTTTTTTACCGCTTCTTCCACTTTATTTTTACTCATGCGCTAACCTTCCTCCTTCGTCGTCTTTATCCCGTAATGCGATAACGATTTTCTGTTTCGACGATTCGTAATTTTACCAGATAATGACTTTGCGGGCAACGATAAGAAAAAAAAGTATATGAGCATCCTTTTGATGAAAAAAGAGATTTACTTAATGTTAGATTAACAGCATGATTTGATACTGTTGCTAAATTCAAACTTCTTTCTTATAATTAGGTATGACATTCAAAGTTTAGAAACCGGATGCAGAAAGAAAACAAACCCCAGTTTTGGAACGGAAACGGCAAAATTTCCTCAAGGCTGAATATCAAATTATTAAAACTAAAGGAATTGAATGCATTCAGGTAAAACAGATGAAGGAAACGATTTTCTGAGTGAAAACGTTTCTGATAAAAAAATATATGTCGGGATAGGAAGCAGATTATTAGCAGAAATAATAGACTCAATAATACTTTTGCCGCTATCGATTGTATGTATCCGCGTTAGCAATAAGTCGCTTTTTTTATTTTCGCTATCCAGTTTTACAGGTGCTCTTGTTATATATCTATATAATATAGTATTGGTAAAAAAATATGGCGGCACTTTTGGTAAGCTCATTTGCAGAATTAAGATTGTAAATAAGAACTATAATAATGTGAATTATAAGCAATCAATAATAAGATACTTATACCTGATAGTGCTTGATTTTCTTAAAAGAATGGCAATGCTGTTAATTGCTTTTAATTCAAGAATAGATTGGGGAAAGACATCCGGTTTTGCGATATATACTGCTATGCAGAAAATAAAAATCATTAAATTTATAGCTGTATTAGATGCTGTGTGGATTATAGCAGAGATAATCGTTTTGTTAACAAATAAGAAAAATCAATCAATACATGATTTCGTAGCAAAAACCTATGTAGTTGAAAAATAAAGATGCTGTTTTAACGACCGCCTCAACACCGGTACGTGTCTTGTCATACAATATACAATTTTTGCTACACAAAAAATACAAAAAGATGTTAAACTACAACATGATATGGTGAGCCACCTATAATTTATTAAAGGAAAATGAATGAAAAAAGCTCTTTTTCTGTTATTTTGCTGGGGAACTATAATATCGATATACTCTCAACAATATGTCAGCTTAACAAAAGAACAGGGCATACCTCAGATTGGGCTGATCAACAGTACAATACCGGTGTATATTTTAAAAGAAGAAACTCCGGGGGCAACCTCCGTGACAGACGCTTATTATATTGTTACCGGCAACGAAAAAGCCGGCCCATATGAGGATTGCAGCCGTCTGTTTTTTTCCTCCGACGGGAAGACCGTGGCGTATAGCGCAAAAACAGACGGGCAGTGGTATGTTGTCGCCGGCAATGAAAAAGCCGGCCCGTATGAGGATTGCCGCTATTTGTTATTTTTCCCTGATGGGAGGATGGTATATAGCGCCAAAATGAAGGGACAGTGGTATGTGTTTACCGGCGATGAAAAAGCCGGCCCATATGACGATTCTTGGAATCTTCATTGTTTTTCCCCCGACGGAAAGACCGTAGCATATAATGCAGAAATAGACGGACAATGGTATGTTGTCGCCGGCAATGAAAAAACAGAATCGTCCAATAATTGCCGCGATCTGACTTTCGCCCCTGATGGGAAGACTTTAGCGTATGCTATAGAAACAGACAGGCAATGGTTCATTATTACCGGAAAGGATAAATTCGGTCCGTATGCTAATTATGGCCGTATATCTTTTTCCCCCGACGGAAAGATCGTTGCATATAAAGCTGAAACAGACGATCAATGGTGTTCGAAAGTAATAGTCGATGGAAAAGAATATACCGGATCAAATAATAACGGTGTTATAGTTTACATAGCAGATAACAGAATATACATAAGATAGTCATCCAGAGCCGCTACCCCATAGTCAGGAGTTCTTGTAAAACTTCGTTCTCTGTTTTTTGTGCTTCCGTTATCTCCTTTTCCTTCGTTCTGTTGAAATACCACGCCATTATGTCCATCGGGCTTTCATCTGTTATACCGAAGTAATGCAGCACCATCGTAACACTGGTAATATTGCAACTCCGACATGCCATGGAATATTCATCTTTTATAGAACTGTCAACGCCGGGCTGTTTTTTCCTTTAAAATCCGGCGAGATTTTTCCGGTTCCAGCGAAAAAAAATTATGCGAAGCCAACGGCTCCGACTTTCAGGCGGTCCTTCATTCGATAGGAATCTGCCTGTAAGCTCAGTGTATGTGAGTGATGAAGCAATCGATCTAACATCGCTGTAGCGACGGCTTCATCGCTCATCAGCTCTGCCCATTTCGAGAAGGGCTTGTTGCTTGTCATAATGATCGAACCGGTTTCATACCGGGCATTAACAAGCTGAAAGAATACATGTGCCTGTTCTGCGGTCAGCGGCTCATAACCAACTTCATCTATCAACAAAACATGCGGCTTTCGAAGCCAATCCAGTTTCCGCTTCAACCGGTTCTGCTCCTTTGCTCGGACAAGCTGCTCGACGAGATCATGACAAGAAATGTAATAAGCACTGAATCCGTTATTACAAGCCTTTGTTCCAAGTCCTAAAAGCAAGTGCGTCTTCCCGACTCCGGAGGGGCCGGGGAGAAAAATATTCTCCTTTCGCTCGATGAACATGAGTGTGGACAGCTCATCGAGCTTCTGTTTTGACAAGCCGCCCTTGAGCCAAGAAAGATCAAAATCGTCGAGGGTCTTGTATTGCGGCATACCCGATACTTTTAATCGAGTTTTCGCGGCCCGCTCCCTGCGGGGAATATATTCGAGATCCACGAGATCTGTAAGCCGTTCAAGCAGCGTGTTCTCATTTCGGCTTTGGTCCGCAAGAAAGCTTTCGAGCGAGGCAGCCATGAAGGAGAGTCCGAGTTCTTCCAGTTTTCCAGAGAGATTCATTACAGCCGTATTCATGAAACACCGCCTGGAATGAATTGGTCATAGATCGCCGGGCTTCTGATCTCAACGTCGATGATCTTCTTCTGCGCAATGCGGCGTTTCGGGAACCGAAAGACCCGCTGTCGTTCCCGATCTTTCTCCCAGCGTTTACGAATAGCTTCCCTGTCTTCGGGGTATATGATCCGCATCATGGCGCCTTCGGCTTCAAATGATATAGACCGTAATAAGGTTCCGTCAGCATACAGTTCCGCTTTAGTGCTGAATACATCGGGCCGCAGTGTTACCTCTCGTCCCAAGTAACGCGGATCCACGCTGTATTTATTGGTTTTCCACGTAATGCAGAACTCTCTGTTGACGATGAGCGGTATGGCATCCCGTACATCAAAGGGCGCCTCAGTTATGGGTTTCAGGTACGGCTTTTCCTCAGCATGTCGTTCCGCTCGAGATGTGGTGAGACCTGAAATCTTATTGTCTTTGATCCTGTCAATCCACGAGCGTACTGATTCATTGAGCTCATTGAGGGTGAAGCTGGTCTTCTCAAGGCTTTCGAAAAAGTTTCCCTCCAAGTATTGATTGAAACGTTCGACCTTTCCCTTTGTCTCCGGCCTTCTGACACGGCACCGTCTGGGGGTAAATCCGTAATGAATCGCAAAAGATGCGAGCCGTTTGTTCGGTTTCCACGCTTCTCCATCGTAAATCCACGCCGTTTTCATATTGTCGTAGAGAATCTCGGCCGGGACACCGCCAAAGAAACGAAACGCTTCCTGGTGGCAGGCAAGAAGCGTCGCACTTGTCATGTTGGTGGTAAAACGCACGAAGGGGTATCGTGAATAACCGAGTACCATAGTAAAGGCGTAGAGCTTTCGATATGAGCCGTCAACCCATTGCTTGCCGAACTCAACCCAGTCAACCTGGGCCTGAAAGCCCGGTTCTGTCTCGTATCGAATCACTGCACTCCGCCCGGTTTCTCGCCGAACTCTGGTAATGAACTCTTTGAGGACAGACCGTTTCCCGGTGTATCCCATCTTTTTTATACTTTCAAAGATTACTTCGCCATTTGCATTGGGCTTTGCTTCGATACGGCTTCTGATATCCGCCTTGAAGGGATCCAATTTGCTCGACCTGTTTGGACTTTTCCTTTTCCGAGGAAATTCGGAAAGATAGTTCCTGACTGTCCGGTCAGTGACGCCAAGGATCTCCGCAATCTCTTTTTGCGTGTATCCTTGCCCTTGTAAAACTCGTGCGTCCAGCATACGATACTCCATGAAGGGTTCCTTTGTTGTTTTGTTT
>DCFS01000247.1 GCA_002319875.1 Treponema sp. UBA1798
ATCCTGATGCTGTATCGGCAGAAGCTCAGGTGAATCGTGATCAGATTGAACACCGGGCAACATGGATGGGACTTTTTTATGATGAACTTATCAAAGCCGGAGTTACAAATGCGGAAGAAATAATGCGCAAGGCGATTTTCCGTTGCGGAGAAATGCATGGAAAGCGTTTCCTTGCGAAATGCAAAAATCCGTCCGATGTGCGGGATTTCCGTGCAGCCTTTCTCAATGATGTCGGAATGGCAACTTTTCATATGGATCAGATAGCCGCCGATAAGGATAAACTTCATATATCATTCAATTACTGCGCTTTGTGCAGTGCCTGGAAAAAACTGGGATTTGATGATGCAACGTGTGAAAAACTCTGCGATATGGCTATGGACGGCGACAGGGGAATTGCAAAGTCCATGGGACTTACGCTTGATCTGACCGATACGATTGCAAAAGGCTGTCCCACCTGCGAACTGCTGTTCCATAAGTAAGATATATTTTCCGGCAGAAATTCTGCCGGTCTGAAAATAAAGGAGAAAGTGAATGAAAAAGATTGTCGTAACGTTTCTGGTTGCTTTACTCGGATTCGGACTGATTTTTGCAAATGGTGCTGCTGATCAGGACGCAAAATCACAGGGTTTTAAAGGTGTCATAAAAATCGGTGTTCTGGCTCCGCTTACCGGGACCAACGCTGAATACGGTGTCGGTTTTCAGGTCGGCGGGCAGATGGCTGTTGACAAGATTAATGCAGCAGGAGGCGTTAACGGGTATAAACTCAGCCTTGTCCTTAAAGATTCGAAAGGCGATCAGAAGGAAAGTTCCGATCTCGCACGGCAGCTGGCTGATGATGAGAGCATCTGTGCAATTATCGGTGATTTTACCAGCGGATGTTGCATGGCAAATGCTCCCATTGTTGATGAAGCCGGTATAGTTCAGCTTTCACCAACCGCATCGAATCCCAAATATGCAAGTATGAGCGACTGGTGTTTCAGTATTATGGGACGGCAGGATGGAGAAGCTCCCTTTTTTGCCAGATATATTCTTAGAAAGTACATGAATGTAACCAAAGTCGGTGTTATCTATATAAACAGCGACTGGGGTGTTTCCTGCATCGATAACTTCAGAAAAGAGGCCAAAGCTGTCGGACTTGATATTGTAACCGAAGTAAACTATGTCCAGGATGAAAAAGACTTTTCGTCTTTGATTACAAAGCTTCGTACTGCAAAACCGGAAGTCGTGCTTATTATGGATCAGGGAGCTGTGCCCCAGGTAATCAATCAGATCCGCAGTTCCGGTTGGAAGGTCCCGATTACGACTTTAGGCCCGGGAACTTCAGAACAGCTGATTAACCTGACAAAAGAAAATTCAGAAGGTTTGCTGCTTTCCACACCGTTCTTTTTTGATCCTGCAAATCCCGTGCTGACGGCATGGAAAGATGAATTTGCCAAAAAAGCCGGTTTCCAGCCGACCGTACATCCTGCCTGTGCTTACGACTGTGTTTTTCTGATTGCAGATGCGATCAAACGCTGTGGCAGTCAGAAAATAACGAGAAAGGCAATCCGCGACAATCTTGCCAGCGGGAATTATACCGGAATAACAGGTCCCCTCAAATTTAATCCTGCTGGTGACATAACCCGTGTGTATATGATCTGTGCAGTGGAAAATGGCAGATATGTTGTTAAAGAAGGTTTTGATTACTCAAAAAAATAAGTAAAACTTTCCGGTAACTGCCCTGCTGAGGAAACACCGATTACATCATCGGAATTTAATCAGCGGTCCCCGGGCAGTTGCCGCTTGTGAAACTTCCCCGGAGTCTGGTTATGGAATATTTCTTGAATCAGCTGATTAACGGTTTGTGCCAGGGAGCTGTGTATGCCCTTATGGCAATCGGTTATTCTGTTGTAGTAGGTGTCGTTGGCATGGTTACATTTACTCATGGAGAAGTAATCATGATAGGTTCTTTTGCCGCTTTTTATACGTTCCAGCTTTGCGGAAACAATATTTTTCTCGGTTTGTTATCGAGTTTTACCGCGTCATGGATACTTGGTATTCTTGTATATAAAATATGCTATGAAAAATTTTTTTCAGCGCCAAGGCATATTTCCCTCCTTTGTACGATAGGTTTTTCCATACTTGTCAAAAATCTGGCTCAGATTATTTTCGGCCCCAATCAAAAACCGATGCTTGATGTCGTTGAGCCCCGTTTTTTCAGGATAGGAACAGTCCAGATATCCCAGTTACAGCTGGTAATCATCTGTACCGTTATCGTTCTTGCGGGGGCATTGTCGTTTGTGTTTGGGCATACGAAATTCGGCATAAAGCTGAAAGCCGTCAGCCAGGATAAAACCGCTTCGTATATGGTAGGAATTAACGTAAAACAGGTTGCCATGCTTGGTAACTGCCTCGGTTGCGGAATAGGTGGAATCGCCGGACTTTTATTCAGCATTTATTATCAGACATTGCAGGCAACGATGGGTGGTGCCATGGGGATGAAAGCATTTGCTTCTTCTGTGCTGGGAGGCCTTACGGATGTACGGTTTTCCGCGCTCGGTGGTCTGTGTATCGGCATTATAGAAAATATGGGCATAACCATATCTTCTGCCAGTTTCCGTGATGTGTTCGCCTTTGGCTTTCTGATAATAGTTCTGATCATAAAACCGACAGGGTTTGTCACCGGGAAAGGAGTCAAAGTATGAACGGTTTAACCGACAGGTATCAGTCATGGAAGGACTGGTACGGAAAAAGAAGTATTGCCGTCTATCTCGTATTGCTTGCTGTCCTGCTCGTTATACCCGGTCTGTATGGAAAAAGTTATTTTATGGGTGTCATGTGCCGGATTTTCATGTATTCGATTCTTGCCGGTGCCCTGAATATCATTAACGGATACAGCGGACAGACCTGCCTCGGAGCAGCCGGTTTTTTCTGCATCGGAGCGTATACGGAGGCAATCCTTTCCACACAGGCCGGATGGAATTTCTGGCTGATCATACCTGTCGCCGGGATTATTACGGCAGCCATCGGCTTTCTGGTTGCGCTGCCTACCTTAAAGATGAGCGGTATATATCTGTCTATCGTTACGCTCGGCTTTTCTGAAATTGCACGGCTTCTGGCACTCAACTGGACCGGACTTACCGGAGGAGCCCTCGGCATCAAAGGTATTCCCGTACCGCGGTTTTTCGGACTGGCAATCAAAAATCCGAAAAGTTATTACTATGTTTTTCTTGCTTTTGCCGTACTTTTTCTGTTCATTTCGGACAGAGTCATAAAAAGCAGAATAGGCCGGGCATGGATGTCCATACGGGAAAACCAGCTGGCTGCCAGAAGTCTCGGCGTGGATGCGTCCGCTTACAAGGCTTCCAATTTCATGTACGGGGCATTCTGGATCGGAATAGCCGGAGCTGTCTACGCACCGTATGTCAGATTCATAGATTCCACTTATTTTACGCTGGATGAAGGCTGGAACATACTTTCGATGGTCATCATCGGGGGGCAGGGAACGCTTATCGGTCCTGTTGCAGGTTCTCTGATAGTCAATTTCCTTACGGAGGTTCTGCGGCCTGTGGGCCAGTGGCGTCTTGTCGCGTATGCGCTGCTGATCATCGGTATGATGTGGTTCCGCCCTCAGGGACTGGCAGGAGCTTCTGCGAGTATCGTTGCCGGAGACCGCGGCCTGCGGAAGCTGGCAAAACTCGCTGCGCGTAACCGGAAGGAGGGCGGCAGATGAGCATACCCATAATAAAAGCGGAAAACATCTGTATGTATTTCGGAGGCCTGAAAGCCGTTGATAAGGTAAACATGCAGATAGAGCAGGGCGATATTTTCGGCATAATCGGACCGAACGGTGCAGGCAAGACAACGTTCTTTAATGTCTGTTCGGGAATGAACAAACCGACTTCCGGCAGAATATGGCTTTGCGGAGAGGACGTGACCAACATGAGGCCTGAACAGGTTGCCGCGCGCGGCATGGCCAGAACATTCCAGAACATCATGCTGTTCAAATATATGTCGGTACTTGAAAATATAAAAATAGGTTTTCATCTCCAGCTAAAGACAAAGTTGTTCGATGCGGTTTTCCGCAGTAAAAGTTTCCATGCGGACGAAGAATTTATCTGCAATAAGGGGATGGAAATACTTTCCATGATAGGCTTGTCCGGCTATGCGGATACGTTAGCCGGTAATCTGCCCTATGGAATCCAGCGGAAAGTTGAAATTGCCCGGGCGCTGGCACTGAATCCGAAAATTCTGCTGCTTGATGAACCGGCTGCAGGTATGAATCCGAATGAAACGAATTCCCTGTCGGAATTTATCATCAGTCTGAACCAAATGGGATATACAATTGCGGTCATTGAACATGACATGAAGTTTGTAATGGGAACCTGCAAAAAAATCATGGTGTTGAATTTCGGGCAGAAAATCTGCGAAGGTACTCCTGCCGTAGTAAAAAAGGACAGGCAGGTACGTGAAGCGTATTTCGGAAAGGGACTCATAGCGGGGGAGGCAGTAACAACAGATGCTGAAGGTTAAGAATCTGAGTGTCAATTATGGCAATATTTCTGCCCTGAGAGATGAAACTATTGAAGTAAACGACGGAGAACTGGTAACGCTGATCGGCGGTAACGGTGCAGGAAAAACAAGTACGCTTATGGCTATATCCAATCTTGTTCCGAAAACAGGCGGAACAGTCGAGTTCAAAGGAAAGGACATTACCGCTCTTTCTCCCGACAGGATTGTAAAAATGGGACTTTCCCATGTACCGGAAGGGCGGCGTATATTCCCGTCACTGTCCGTCTATGAAAATCTCATCACAGGCACGATGGGGAAAACTTCTATCCGCCGGGAGGATATTTCACGGCTGATAGAGGAGCAGTATATGCTGTTTCCGCGCCTGAGGGAGCGGGAAAAACAGGCTGGCGGGTCCCTTTCCGGAGGAGAACAGCAGATGCTTGCAATCGCTCGCGGACTTATGATGGAACCTGAACTGCTTATGCTTGACGAACCGTCGCTTGGTCTTGCACCGATTATTGTCGAGGAAATATTTGAATTGCTGTTAAAACTCAAAAGAAAAGGAACGACGATCCTTTTAATAGAACAGAATGCCTCTATGGCTCTGTCAATAGCGGACAGGGGCTATGTGCTGGCAACCGGCAGTGTCATTCTTGAAGGGACCGGGAATGATCTTCTGAAGGATCCTTCCGTAATCAAAGCGTATCTCGGCGGCTGATATCCGCAGAGATCGTAAGGAGATTTTATATGAAAAAAATAATCAACAAACCGCAGGATTTTGTTAACGAAGTAATGGAAGGCATTGAACTGGCATACGGCAACAGGGTACATCTGCTTAATGGTGACAAGCGGATCCTTGTTTCCGGATATCCGGTAAAGGACGGAAAAGTCGGAGTTGTCACTGCCGGAGGCAGCGGACATCTTCCGGTTTTTCTGGGGTATGTCGGCAGCGGATTACTCGACGGCTGTGCCGTTGGAAACGTTTTTGCCTCTCCCTCGTCTCAGAAAATGTCCGATATGATTGCAGCCTGTAACCGCGGCAGCGGCGTTTTGTGCCTCTACGGAAATTACG
>DCFS01000051.1 GCA_002319875.1 Treponema sp. UBA1798
TCAGTTTCTGAATAATCGTCTTTATACGGAATATTGATGTCCTTATTTAATTGAAACATCATTACCTGATTTTTATAATCCCAACCACCCTTATCATACGGAGGATATATTTGAATTATCAGTGAAACAGGCGTGTTGATGCTTGTATGTTTAATAACATGACCGGGATCTATTTCATGGGGAACCTGTATATATATTTTTATAAGAATATTTTTTTCATTTTCATCTGTACTGAAATCATCTGTTACTTGTTCCAGGTAGCTTAAAGTTTTTTTGTCACAACTTATAACGTTGAATACCAGCAAATCAAATCGCCTGTCAGCGGCACCGATATCCTGTGAGCAATATCCGGTAATTCTCATTACTGCCAGATCCTGATCTTTTCCGCCTTTTTTATTCAGAATCATGCTGCTTATAGACTGATCCACGTCAATACCATTTACTGTATTTTCATATATTGGGGCAGCATAGGGATTGTTTTGTGAAAATAAATAATTTCCGGCAATTATAATTGCCAGTCCCGCGATAATTTTTTTCATGCAGGTCTCCTGTATTCATGGACTTCCTGTAAAACAGGCGTTATTGTAGTATTCCGCACCAGTATACCATAGTACCTGCGGGGTATAAATGGCAATCTAACTGTAAACGCAGCTTGCGGCGGGATGTTGCCTCATTTTGTTTTGAAAATCACTCTCTGCTCTCCTGTTTATACCCGCGGATCATTCCCAGAATACCCGGCTTGGCATTTTTATATGATTCAGCTGGAAGCTGGTCAAGTTCTTCCAGGATATCTTCAAAACGTTCATATTTTTGCAGGAAGAGTTCCGCGCTGCTGTTTTGTCCCGTATGCCTGCCGGTAATCAGATAATCGACACTGACATTCAAAGCCTTTGCTATACGTTCCGCCATATCGATGGACGGCTGAACTTCGCGGGCATTTATATAGGAAAGAAACGTGTTATAGCTTATTCCTATTTTAGCTGCCAGTTCCTTTTTCGAGATATCTCTTGAATCGATTTCATATAATAAGTTTTCCTTAAATGACATAGAAAAATAATAACATTATAGTATCGTTTTTTTATTGACAATAATAATAACGTATCGTAATATAAATATGTAGTGATACTATATTATCGTTAAGTACTGGTGTTGCTGATTATGTTGCTGTGAAATGAGAAAAAAGATGCAGAGTCGTTTTTAAGAGGCTGTTACCTTCAAAAACGGCTCTGCTGAATATTTTAAAAGGAGGGGGAATGGATAAAAAATTATTTCTTGAATTGAAGAATGTGTCGAAGTTTTTTCCCGGCGTAAAAGCTCTGGATAATGTGAGTTTTTCTGTCCGGGAAGGTGAAGTTCATGTACTGTGCGGTGAAAACGGTGCTGGAAAATCGACATTGATGAAAATCCTGAATGGTGTTTACAGAGCAGACTCAGGTACTATTTTAATTAACGGAATGCCGGTAACGATTCAGTCACCGCTTGATGCCCGCCGCTACGGTATATCGATGATTTTTCAGGAGTGTGCGTATGTTCCCGAGATGAGTATTGCGGAAAATCTGTTCCTCGGGGATTTACCGGTAAACAGATATTATCAGGTTGACTGGGACCGTGTTTATAAGCGGGCAGAATCTCTGCTGACGGAAGAGGAACTGCTTGAGAATTTAAGACTGAAAGATGGTATTTATACAAAATTAAAGGATCTGACGATATCCGATATCCAGATACTGGAAATTGTAAAAGCAATTTCTAGGAATCCCCGGGTATTGATTATGGATGAACCGACTTCATCAATTGCACAAAAAGAAACGGATGCCCTGCTGCAGAGGGTCCTTGAATTAAAAAAACAGGGAAAATGCGTTATTTATATTTCACATAAAATGGATGAGATATTCAGGATTGCGGACCGGATTACCGTTTTCCGTGACGGGAATGTCGTCTGCTCAAAATCTGCCGGGGAATTATCCATTGATGAAGTCATTACGCTGATGGTCGGCCGCAAGTTGTCGAATAATTATCCTAAAGAAACCGTCAGGACGGGAAAACGGCTGCTTACCGTAAAGCATTTATACCGGAAAGGCGTTTTTTCTGATATTAATTTTCATCTTGATGCAGGTGAAATTGTAGGATTTGCAGGGCTTGTCGGTGCCGGCAGAACTGAAGTTGCGAGAGCGGTATGCGGATTTGATCCGGTAAGCGCCGGTTCCATAGAACGGGACGGGAAAGCTGTTCAGATACGGAACGTAAGTGACAGCATTGCCCACGGAATTGCAATGTGTACGGAAGACCGCCGACGTTACGGGCTCGTTCTCATAAGAAACATACGGGAAAATATCAGCCTGCCCAGTCTGGACAGATTTATATACGGTCTGGGATTACATAAGAAAAAAGAAACCGGTGCGGTGACGGAACAATGTACATTATTGAAAATAAAGTCTTCCGGTATCGAGGCTCCTGCGGCCTGTCTGAGCGGTGGGAATCAACAGAAGGTTGTGCTGGGAAAATGGCTGTTAAGGGATCCTTCTGTCCTTATTCTGGATGAACCTACCCGGGGAATTGATGTCGGTGCCAAATTTGAGATTTACCGGTTTATGTCGCAGATACTACGGAATCCGGATAAGGGGATTATCATGATTTCTTCCGAACTGCCGGAACTGATCGGTATGTGTGACCGGATATATGTAATGGCAGAAGGGCGCATAACGGGCGAAGTTTTCCGTTCTGATTTTTCTCAGGAATTGATTATGCAATATGCAACAGGCGTAAAAAAGGAGCAATAAAATGGTGAAAGCATCTGGATTTGACAAAATTTCTGACATTTTCCGGAAATACAGTATTTTTGTTATTCTTGTTTGCATGGTTATTATCAGTTCCTTTTTGAACAGGAACTTTTTTACCATGCTGAATCTGACGAATATCATGCGGCAGATTTCCGTTACGACTATACTTGCCTTCGGCGAAACGATGCTGATTATCGCCGGACTCATAGATCTTTCTTCCGGAGCCGTACTGGCCTTGTCCGGTGTTATAGCGATAACCGTTTATAAAGCGACAGGGTCTCTTTTGCCGGCTTTTTGTACAGGCATCCTGGTTGGTGTAATCTGCAATATTGTAAGCGGCCTCTGTGTAAGCGTTTACAGGATGCCTCCCTTTATTGCGACACTGGCATTAACTACGGTTGCCCGCGGTGGCGCGCTGCTGTTTACGAAGGGGCAGAATATATATCAGATCGGTAATTTTACCGTTTTCGGACAGGGCTTCCTCCTCTTTTTCCCGATACCGGTTATATTCATGATTTTTATGCTGGGAATGACGTGGTATATCCTCAACAATACGCGTTTCGGACGGTCACTCTATGCGATCGGCGGAAATGCGGAAGCTGCCAACGCTTCCGGTATAAAAGTTAGCGGAGTGAAATTTGCCTGTTTCGTTATCAACGGTTTCCTGGTTGGCCTTGCCGGTGTACTGTTTATGTCCCGCGTTAATGCCGGGCTGCCCAACGCTGCGAGCGGCTATGAGTTTGAAGCAATGACCGCTGCAATTATCGGCGGTACAAGTTTTTCAGGAGGTATTGGTACCGCAGCGGGAACCCTTGCCGGTGCTTTTATCGTAGGTTTCCTTAATAACATAATGAATCTGCTGGGAATTAACTCTTACCTGCAGCAGATAATAAAAGGCGTGATTATCGCACTTGCTGTAATTATGGATACGATTGCCAAGGATAAACGGCTGAGCCCCAGAGAGATTGCCGTAAAAGTTGCTGACGGTGAAAACTGACGGATGTACCGGATTTTATAGAAGGGGGAAGGTGATATGAATATAAAACCAGAGGGCGGATAGGACCGTAATCGGGGCATGTCCCAATATTTTTCCTGATAATTAAGAAACTATTCTGATTATCAAAATTATAAGGAGGTATGAATATGATGAAACGTCTGAGAATGATTGCACTTGTAATGGTGCTGGCACCGTTGTTCGTTGTTGCTAATGGAAAAGCTGACACAGCTTCCGGGAACAAGTCTGCTAAAAGAGTCGTATATATTGCCAGAGCCCAAGGAGATTCCTTTGCCGCCTGGCTTGCAAATTCGATTAAAGCGGAAGCGGTAAAATATCCGTATATAAAACTGGATGTCATGGATGGAGAAGCGAATGATGCCAAAGAGAATACAATCATCGAAAATTGTATAACAAATAAATACGACCTCATTATTTTACAGGCAAACAATGGAGAGGCTCAGACTCCGTATGTGGAGGAAGTCGTTAAAGCCGGGATTCCGATTATATTGACGAATCCCCGTATAAAAGGTATCGCCGGTACAAACAGCGTCGATGCGGATCCGTATATGCAGGGTGCGGTTAATGCGCGTTTTGCCTTAAAACAGATTCCGCACAATGCCGTCGTCGTTGTTCTCGACGGTCCTGCAGGAAACATGCATTCGACAGCACGCAGAAAAGCCTGGCAGCAGGAGTTTTTCGACAAACGTCCCGATGTGAAAATTGCAGGTGAACAGATTGCCAACTGGAATAAAGATGAGGCAATGAACTATATGGAAGACTGGGTGCAGGCAAACGATCACATTGATGCCGTTATTTCAATGAATGACAACATGTGTGCAGGTGCGCTTGAGGTAGTAAAAGGAAATCCCAAATACAAAAATCTGTTTGCATACGGCGTGGACGGGACTGTGGAAGCGGCTCTGCTGATCCAGTCAGGCCGTATGACTTCCACATCGTTCCAGAACGCTTCTGAACTGGCAAGACTGAATCTGAAAGTTGCAGATGAAATCCTGACAGGGAAGGCGAAAGGGCTTGTCAATGAAGATATTGACTGCCCTCTGATAACGAAAGACAACATTAACGATTTGATTACGGCATATAAAGACGGTGGATCAATAAAATAGAAAAACGGGGGTATCCTGCAGGTTCAATTTTCAGGACACCCCCTGCCCTTTACGGAGGATAAAATATGAAAGCACTGGTACTGGAGTCTGCAAAAAAACTCAGTTTACGGGATTTCCCTGTTACGGAAAGCATGGGCCCGTATGATGTAAAAATAAAGATAAAAGCGTGCGGTATATGCGGCAGTGACGTCCATTATTATGTGGAAGGTGCTATCGGTGATTTCATCGTGAATGAACCGATGATTCTCGGCCATGAAGCTGCAGGATTTGTGATAGAGAAAGGTGAGAGAGTCACTTCACTGAATACTGGGGATCTCGTTTGTATGGAACCCGGTGTTCCTGATATGCAGTCTCCCGAGGTTCTGGAAGGAAATTATCATCTTGATCCGGATATCACTTTCTGGGCGACTCCGCCTGTCCACGGATGTCTGCGGGAAACTGTCGTACATCCCGCGCGCTTTTGTTTTAAGTTACCGCAGGGAATGAGCGCGGCGGAAGGTGCCATGATGGAACCTCTTGCTACGGGAATAGAAGCCGCCAAAAAAGCAAAGATCCGTCCCGGAGATGTCGCTCTTGTTGTCGGATGTGGTACTATCGGAATAATGGTTGCCATTTCAGCACTTGCAGGCGGATGCAGCAAAGTGTTTATTTCCGATGTAAAACAGGAAAAACTTGATATAGCCGGGACTTATGAAAATATTGTTCCTGTTAATTCGAAAAAAGAAAATCTTATCGATTTCATTATGAAAGAAACCGGCGGGAAAGGCTGTGACCGCGTTTTTGAAGCTTCCGGGAGCCCGCATGTGTATCCGGACTTTTTCAAATGTACAAAACGCGGCGGCAAAGTCGTACTGGTGGGTATGATGAATGGTCTTGTTCAGATGAATATTCCATGGATTCAGGTACACGGGTTAAGTATAGAGACTCTGTTCAGATATACGAACACTTTTGACCGGGCTGTTGCACTGGTCAATGCCGGTAAAATCGACGTGAAAAGACTTATCAGCAGGACTTTTTCATTTGAAGAGGCAGTGCAGGCTTACGAATATGCGGCCGCAGGGTATCCTGAAGTCGTAAAGGTAATGATTGAACTTCCGTAAATACGAATAGAGGCGGTTATGGAATTGGATTTAAATGGACGTATTGTGCTTATTACCGGCGGATCGGTAGGTATCGGTCTTGCCGTTGCGGAAGCTTTCTTACATGAAAAAGCGAAAGTCGTACTATGTGCAAGGAATAAGGTACGGCTGGATACGGTTGTGACGGATTTGAAAAGCAGATACAACACGCAGTCTGTCTGGGGTATACCGTGCGATGTATCAAAAAAGGAGGATATTGAAAAACTCCTGGATTTCGTAAAAGAAAATATCGGTGGACTCAATATTTTAATAAATAACGCCGGTACGGGATCTGAAGAAACCAGCATGGAAGCTCCTGACGACAAATGGTATTACTACTGGAATCTGCATGTCATGGCAGCCGTTCGGTTATGCAGACTCAGTGTTCCTCTTATGAAAAAGACACAGGGGGAAGGAGTCATTATCAATACCGCATCGATGTGTGCAATGCAGCCGCTCTATTATGAACCGATTTACAATGTGACAAAGGCTGCCCTGAATATGTATACGAAATGTCTTGCCGATGAACTCATAAAGGACGAAATCCGGGTCATGTCTGTTTCCCCCGGCCTGGTCCTGACGCCTGACTGGTATAAAACTGCCGGAATCCTCAGCAAAAAGGAAGGCATAAGCGTCGATCAGTATTTTGATAACATTGCAAAATCAATGACTTCGATAGGACGCTTTTCCACAGCGGAAGAAGTTGCTCA
>DCFS01000123.1:0-11251 GCA_002319875.1 Treponema sp. UBA1798
TTCCGTACGTCACATGAAATTCAGAAGTACGATGAAGTCTCCTTCGAAACGATGCATAAAATGATCGATGATGATCTTGTCCGTGCTCATCGCGGACGTGGTCTGAATCCTGAATCTCCGCAGATCCGCGGCACTGCACAGAATCCGGATGTCTACTTCCAGAGCCGTGAAGCAGTAAACAAATACTATGATGCAGTTCCGGGAATCGTACAGAAGGAAATGGATAAATACGGTAAACTTACCGGCCGTCAATATCACCTGTTTGATTACGTCGGTGCCCCCGATGCAAAATCAGTTCTTATAATTATGGGATCCGGCGCCGATACAGCTCATGAAACCGTTGAATATCTGAATAAAAAAGGTAAAAAGGTTGGTGTCCTTAAAGTTCATCTCTATCGTCCGTTTGCAGCAGATACATTCCTTGCCGCCATTCCTGAAACAGCAAAAAAAATCGCAGTTCTTGACCGCACGAAGGAACCCGGAGCTCTCGGAGAACCTCTTTATGAAGATGTCTGCACGGCATTCGAAGAAGCCGGCCGTAAGGCTGAAATCCTCGGTGGACGTTATGGTATCGGATCAAAGGAATTTACTCCGTCCATGGTAGTTTCCGTATTTGAAAATCTTGACGGAGAAAAAAAGAACCATTTTATCGTCGGTATTGAAGACGATGTTACAAATCTGAGTCTGAAATATGATCCGGCCTTTTATATTGCAGAAGAAGGTATGAGTGAAGCCATGTTCTACGGACTTGGTTCCGATGGTACCGTCGGTGCCAATAAGATGGCCATAAAGATTATTGGTAATGCCCGTCCTGATCTGAATGCTCAGGCCTATTTTTCATATGATTCAAAAAAATCCGGTGGTATTACGGTATCCCACCTGCGTTTCGGAAAAAATACAATCCGCCGTCCATATCTTATTACCGCGGCAGATTTCCTTGGATGCCATAAATTTGCATATATGGATGTTTACGATATGCTCGCCAATCTTAAGGAAGGCGGTGTATTTCTGTTGAACAGCCGTTTTGACAAAGAACATGTATGGGCTGAGCTGCCTGTAGAGCAGCAGAAACGTATCCTTGATAAAAAAGCAAAATTTTATGTCATTGATGCATTTAAGATTGCAGAAAAAGCCGGTATGGGATCCCGTATCAACATTGTCATGCTTGCTGCATTCTTCAAAATTTCCGACGTTCTGGAAGAAAAAGTCGCTGTCGAATATATGAAAAAATTCATTGCAAAGACATACGGCAAGAAGGGCGAGGAAGTCGTACAGAAGAACATATCTACTATAGATATGGCTCTCGCTGCTGTTGAAAAGGTTGATACTAAGGGACTGAAAGCTGACAGTAAGCGTCATATGCAGCCGTCCATCAAAAATACGAAAGACAAGTTTATAAAGGATGTCCTTGGCGCTATGGCTGCACAGGAAGGTGATAAACTTCCCGTCAGCAAACTGCCGGCAGACGGAACTTTTCCGACTGCAACAACTCAGTTTGAAAAACGCGGTATTGGTGAAAACGTATCATGCTGGGATCCTTCAAAGTGTATTCAGTGCGGTAACTGCGCGCTGGTTTGTCCGCATGCCTGTATCCGTATGAAGACTTTGACTGATGATCAGGTTTCAAAGGCTCCGAAAGGATTTAAATCTGCTGACGTAAAACCGAAGGCTGTCGCGGGGCAGAAAGTCGCCCTTGCAATTTCTGCAGAGGATTGCACCGGCTGCGGTCTGTGTGTTTACTCCTGCCCGGTTCCGCAGAAAGCTCTGTCACTCACTCCGTTCACACCGGAATACAAAGACCAGGAAGAGAAGAACTGGAATTATTTCCTCGGACTGCCGGAAGTGGATTCTTCAACACTTAACCTTTCAACTGCAAAGGGACTTGCCATGAAGAGGCCGCTGTTTGAATTCAGCGGTGCCTGTGCAGGTTGCGGTGAAACGGCTTATATTAAGCTGGTCAGCCAGTTGTTCGGCGACCGTGCAATGATCGCAAACGCGACAGGATGTTCTTCAATTTACGGTGGAAACCTGCCGACAACTCCTTATGCGAAAAATGCTGAAGGCAAGGGTCCCGTCTGGAGTAACTCACTCTTCGAGGATGCTGCAGAATTTGGTCTCGGTATGAGACTGACCACGGACAAGCTTGCAGCATATACCTGTGAAGTCGCAAAGACTGCAAAAGATAAAGGGCTGGCGGCTGATATTATTGAAAAACTTCTTGCAAATGAGCAGAAGGATGATGCAGCTATAGCAGAACAGCGTAAAAATGTCGCAGCCTTAAAAACTGCTCTCAGCGGTAATAAAGATGAAATCGCCAAGGAGCTTGTTTCTCTGGCTGATCATTTTATCAGGAAGAGCAACTGGATTATCGGCGGTGACGGCTGGGCTTATGATATCGGATTCGGCGGGCTGGATCATGCGCTTGCCTCAGGACGTAACATCAATGTGCTGTGTCTTGATACAGAAGTGTATTCCAATACAGGCGGACAGATGTCGAAAGCGACCCCTATAGGTGCCATTGCAAAATTTGCTGCAGCCGGTAAGGAAGTAGCAAAGAAAGACCTCGGCATGATAGCCATGAGCTATGGTTATATTTATGTTGCAAAGATCTCTATGGGCGCAAATCCCGTTCAGGCTATAAAGGCTATCCGTGAAGCGGAAAGCTATAATGGTCCGTCTCTGATCATTGCCTACTCTCATTGTATTAACCATACAATCAACATGAGTATGGGGCTGGCTCTGCAGAAACAGGCTGTCGAATGTGGTCTGTGGCCGCTTTACCGGTATGATCCGCGGCTTGCGGAGCAGGGGAAGAATCCGTTCCAGCTCGACAGCAAAGAACCGAATTACAAACTTGCCGATTATATGTATGCCGAAGGACGTTTCAAAGCTCTTAAGACTGCAAATCCCGACCGTGCTGCACTGCTTCTTGATAAGGCAACGAAAAAAGCAGAGCGTACATGGAAGGAATACAAATATCTGGCAGAGCGCTCATTCTAAGGAAACGCTTATTAATGCATGGCGCGTTAATAAGTGTTACAAAGAATAACATGGAAGCGCTGGTTTAAGTCATTGTGATTTAATCAGCGTGTCCATTAAGATAGTTGTATCAGTTGAGACATATCCGCCGGTATGCAGCCGGTTGGTGCAGGACCCTGTATGCTTTACAGTATGCAGGGTCTTTTTATCGGGCAGATCAGGTTTTTAATCATATTTTTAAAAAATACTATAACAAAAAGTTATAGATGAAATTGTTGACCAAAAGGTAGCATGCTACTAATATACACGCCGTGTTATCATGTTATAAGGAAAAGCCACTTGGTTATAAATTTAAAATTATAAATGAGGCTGCGGAAAGCGCGGCAAATAATTCTCTTAAATACTACGGACTGACATTTTCGCAGATTCATATGCTGCTGTTTCTGGATGATGATTGCGGCGGTAGACCGGTAAAAATGAAAGATATAGAGGATTATTTTAATTTAAAACATCCGACAGTGACCGGTATTATAGAACGGCTTAAGGCAAAAGGTTTCGTCACAACATATACTGATCCGTCGGACAGACGCTGTACCCTTGTCGCAATTTCCGACCGTGCTGCAGAAGTCAGATATGTTATGAATGTGCACCGCAAAACTATGGATACCATTTTTGAGAATAATATGTCGGAATCTGATTTGCGTCTGTTAAACAATTTCCTGGATCAGATTATTGATAATCTGATTTCCTCAGGAAAATTTATTATAGCAAATAAAAAATAATTTCAGTAAGGAACAATATGATTCAAAATATAGATGTATTTGAAAAAGATCCGGTACCGGAGGCTGTTCTTAAACTTGCGGTACCCACGGTACTCAGTATGCTGGTAACTGTATTATATAATATGGTTGATACTTTTTTTGTCGGTCAGATAGGAGATCCGAATCAGGTTGCTGCTGTTTCCATAGCAACACCGATTTTCCTTCTGCTGATGGCCGCCGGGAATATGTTCGGTGTCGGAGGTTCAACTTTTTTATCCCGTGCGTTAGGTGAAAAAAAATATGACAAGGTAAAGCATATCAGTTCTTTCAGTTTTTATGGCTGTATTATTGCAGGTCTTGCCGGCGGTTTTATTTTTGTTATTTTTTCCAATTCTATACTGACTGTTTCCGGTGCAAGCGAAAATACTCTTGGTTTTGCGCGTACGTATCTGTTCTGGATTGCGTGGGGGGCTCCTTTTGTTGTTCTCTCAAGTGCATTTGCCAATCTGATACGGGGAGAAGGTGCCGCGAATGTTTCGATGAATGGTATGATGCTGGGAACTGTTGCAAATATCATACTTGATCCTCTGTTTATACTTCCGCAGGTTTCAATCGGTTCTTTCCATGTCCGTCTGCTTTCAATGGGAGTGGGTGGAGCGGCAATTGCTACCGTTATCGGAAACGTGCTGACGGTCGTTTACTTTCTGTTGTACATCCGAAGCGGAAAGTCGGCCCTGTCGCTCAGTTTAAAACAATTCCGGATCGGAGGAGGCATCCTTTCCGGTATCGTGTCTATAGGAGTTCCTGCTTCACTGAATAATATTCTGATGAGTGCCAGTAACATTTTTCTGAATAAATTCCTGGCCGGCTACGGAGATATTCCGATAGCGGCGATGGGAATTGCCATGAAAGCGAATATGCTGGTAGTTTTTATTCAAATGGGGCTTGCTATAGGAGCTCAGCCGCTGCTTGGGTATAATTATGGTGCGAAGAATTATGGACGTATGAAAGCCGTCATGAAATTCAGTATCATCTGTAATGTCATTTCCGGATCCCTTCTTATGATCGTGTATGTGCTGTTTACACGCCGGATAGTCAGTTTGTTTATACCAAATGAAGCTGTTATTTCTGAAGGAATTCGTATGTTGCGGGCACTTATGCTTTCCGTTCCTGTTTTGGGAATCATGTTTGTGTTTGAATTTGCTTTTCAGGCATTCGGCAGAGCGGCAGAGACACTTATGCTTTCCGTCAGCCGGCAGGGATTCGTATTTATTCCTATGCTTTTTCTGGGGCGGGCGGTAGCAGGCCTTGATGGTGTTATTCTTGCCCAGCCGGTTGCAGATATTCTCGCCGTTTTTATTTCATTAGGTATGTTTATGGCTATGAAAAAAGAGTTTAAGGACTGCTGATAAAAATCCTACTGCTATATCCTCAATGAACGCTACAACCAACTGTTTTAGGTTCGTCCGTTGACCGCCTTTTTGGTCGGAAAAAAAGATTAAGTCAGTTTCAAAGGTCGGTTACTTTTGAAACTGACTTAATTGTAAGTATCAGGTCCGGGATTCTGAAATGATGACATCCAGCTGTGTTTTCATATCTTCCAGCTCGGTTTCCCAGAAAGCTTTTGTTCCCCAGCCCGGATTACGGTCTGCAAAACCTTTATCATAGTACTGGATTGCTGTCCATGCAAGAAAATAAATGTTACGCATGAAACGTAGTCCTTCGATCAGAGGTATTTGGCTGCGGATGGATTTGCCGGCAAATTCTTCATAACCTTCAAGCAGAAGATTTAATTCGTGCATGGAGTCTTTCCGATACCCGGGCAGAAGAAGCCACAGGTCCTGTATGGCAGGACCTGTCATCATATCGTCAAAATCTATAAAGGTGATGATTCCGTTTTCTTCCATATCGCTGTTTGCCGGGCTGGACAAATGATACTGTTCCAGAATATTGCCGCGATGGCAGTCGCCATGAATACGGTGAAACAATGGTGTATGGTATATTCCGCTGTTGTCAGGTAACCCGAAGCAACTTTCGTAGCCTTCTTCAATATAATCAAGTGCGGTATCGCAGATTTGGATAAATTCAGGGACAAGCTGCGGCGTTATCAACTTGTTTTTCAGCAGCATGCGGATGTACGGCTCTGTCGTCTGCTGGGGAGTGCACTGCAGACGGTTCTGTGCAGCGTGTTTTTCAGCAGCACAGTGAAGCCTGCCTACAGCACTTCCTGTACGTATCCAGTCACTATCATGATAAATATCAAACGTTCTTGCACTCAGCCGGCTGAATACTGAAAAGTAAATGCCTTCAATTTCGGCAAGCGTCGGTGCAACTGCAGTCACCGGAGATTCTGAGATGCCTGCAGCCGGTAATGGAGTAACGACAGGTATTTCGCTTTCATAACAGTCCTGTAAAAAACAATGTTCATCCAGAATAGATTGAGCAGTCCAGCGGCCTGGCCGGTAGAATTTTATTATAAAATTCTTTCCACTTTCGTCTGTCAGTCCGAAAACTCTGTTTACATAGCTGTTGTATGGCGTCAGCGTTCCATCGAACTTATGTCCGGTAAAAGATTCTGCGGCAATAAAGATATTGTCAGGTGTAAGCTGTGAAAACGGCGTAATAATCATATTCATATTGTATCATAAATAACAGTTTACCAGTATTCCTGATTACTTGACTTGCCTGAAGGTCTTGTCTATTTTTATATGAGAGGTTAGAAAATGAATGTTTTAATGATTAATGGCAGCGCGAGGTCTGACGGATGTACATGGACCGCATTACAGGAAGCGGCTTCTGTCCTTAAACAGGAAGGAATTGATGCAGAAACAATAAATATCGGAATAAAACCTGTACGGGACTGTATCGGCTGTGGGAAATGCGATGGACTTGATAATAGATGTATTTTTGACGATGATGTCGTTAATGAAATCCTTAAAAAAGCTGAGACCTCCGACGGATTTATTTTTGGTACCCCTGTATATTATGCGCATCCGAGCGGACGTATCCTTTCTGTTCTTGATCGTGTTTTCTATGCGGGCAAGCCCTTGTTTGTTCACAAACCGGGTTTTGCTCTTGTCTCGGCACGCCGTGCCGGTACTACAGCTTCATTCGATGTCTTAAATAAATATTTTACCATTTCACAGATGCCTGTCGTTTCGTCCTCATACTGGACAGTGGTTCACGGGAATACTCCTGCAGAGTTAAAACAGGATAAGGAAGGTCTTGTTACGGTACAGCACGCAGCTTCCAATCTTGCCTGGCTCTTAAAATGTATAGAAGCCGGGAAAAAAGCGGGAATAAATCCGCCTGAGAACAAAAAACTTGCATGGACTAATTTTATTCGTTGATGAACGCAAAACAGGTTGTATTTATGAGAAAAACTTAATACCCGATCTCTGATCGCGTACGGGGTGTTAAATTCCTGTGACGAAAGCTTTACAGGACCGATATCCCGCCGCAAGCAGCGGAATATCGGTTTAAGATAAATTTTATTGATTAATACCTGTCTAAAGCGTAAAATATATCTATCATGCATAATTATTTATCGCTGTTTTACAAAATAGCGGCTGTTTTTGCCGGTTCAAAGGCAATCTCCCAGGAAGATAAGGCAGCTGCTGAAAAAGCGATTGTGCAACTTTCCAATACATTTAATCTGCTTGTACAGAAAGCTGAAAGTCTTAAAAAGAAATATCCCGAAGTAGTTCACCGCATCAGAAAAGATATGGAAAAAATAAAATTTCTAAAACCGGATATTTCTGTCCAGGCAGGGAAAATAGAACAGGATATCGCCCAGAAGATTACTTGTGCAAGTTCAAGTTGTGATTCTGTACTTTCCGGCGGGAATATAAAACAGCTTTCTGATCAGCTTGTTGAACTGGAATTGCTTCTGAAGCAGCGCCAGTCAATGAAACTATAAAATATCCGTATCGTTCCGGAACCTTACCAGGCGGGAGACTTCATTCACATTTACCGTATATTGTGCTTTTTTTCCCATATTTCAAGCTGCTTCCAGCAGTGTAAAAAAGCGGGAATAAGGAAAAAGTCAGCCATTATCCATGCAGCAGGAGATGCATAACATACAGCGGAGAAGCCTGCAACCGGTACAGCAATAACTGCAATAAGAGTCCGTGCTATCATTTCAAAAATACCGGAAAGTATGGCAAATTTGCTGAATCCCATTCCCTGAATCATAAATCTGATAATATTCACAAGCGCAAGCGGAAAATAAAACAGACTATTGATAATAAGAAAGAGTCTTGCCTGCCGGATGATTTCCTTTGCTGATGAATCGATGAACAGTACGCTTAGCTGGGCTCCCCATAGATACATTATAATAAAAGCTGCTGCTGAATAGAACAATCCCAGCATTGAACTTTGAAAAACACCGGATTTGAGCCTTTCAAGTTTACCTGCCCCGGCATTCTGTCCGCCGTACGTTGCCATCGTTGTTCCCAGTGCATCGAATGGTGTACAGAAAAACATTCCTATTTTACTGCCTGCCGTAACAGACGCAACCGCATCTGATCCAAGAAAATTAACGGATGACTGCAGAATAACGCTGCCTATTGCGGTTATTGAATACTGAAGTCCCATAGGGACACCTACGCCACAGAGTGTAGTAAAATGATTTGTCCTGATTCTTCTGTCATCTTTTGAAAGTGTAAGAATCGGGAATTTTTTTATCAGATAAATAAGACTTGCCGCCCCGGATACACCCTGTGAAATTACAGTGGCCAAGGCTGCTCCGCCGACTCCCATATTGAAAACCAGTATAAAAGCAAGGTCAAGGCCAATATTTAAGATGGAAGCCAGTACAAGGAAAATAACGGGAGTTTTACTGTCCCCTACAGCCCGTATAATTCCCGACACCATATTGTACAAAAATATCATCGGTATGCCCATGAAAATGATTCGTATATATTCGTCTGCACCATCCAGAATATTAACGGGAGTCAGCATGAGAACCAGCAGAGGTCTGCAAAAGATAACAGTAACAATGGTCATTATTGCAGCAAACAGAATTGCCAGTACTGCCGCATTTGCAGCAAACTGGCGCATTGTTTTATAGTCCTTTGCTCCGAATTTCTGAGCAACAGGAATGGAAAAGCCGCTGCATACGCCCATAACGAAGCCGATAATCAGAAAATTGACGGCTCCTGTGGAGCCGACAGCAGCAAGTGCATCTACACCCAGACATTTCCCGACAATAACCGTATCTACGATATTATAAAACTGCTGGAAAATATAACCGAACAGTACAGGAATGGAAAAACCAAGAATAAGTGAAATCGTTTTTCCTTCAGTCAGATCCTTTGTCATAATTGTAAAGTCAAATGATATAGTAATTTTTTTATTCAGGCAAGCACATAACTTATGTATGAACTCTTTTTTACTTTACTTTTTATTTTGTATGGTGTATATTAATTGTATACAATATATTTGTAAAGCGAGGTTACTATGGCAATTGAAATTACTGAACAAAATTTCCAGACAGAAGTTCTCGAATCGAAAGTACCTGTACTCATAGATTTTTGGGCAAGCTGGTGCGGGCCCTGCCGGATGATGGGGCCGATTGTGGAAGAACTTGCGGGAGAGCTTTCTGATAAGGTAAAAGTGGGCAAAGTGAATGTTGATGAGCAGGAGGCACTTGCACAGAAATTCAGCATTATGAGCATACCTACGTTTATGGTATTTAAGGATGGAAAATCAGTTGCACAGGAAGTGGGCGGACGCAGTAAGGAAGATATGAAACAGTTCGTGCTGGGCAATATCTGACACATTGTATCTATGCATACTGTATGAGCAGATTCCTGTCTCCGGAAGACCCTCATACAGCACTTTTTTCATTTTTATGATATAGTTCACCGTTATGGGTGAACGATGTCTGAGGTGTTTCCGTCCAGCAGGGAACTGTTTTTGTAAATATATTAAGCCGGTTGATTCTGGTATTAAGTTCGTATTTCTCATGCATCCTAAAGAAGCAAAACGGCAGCGGACTGGTACGGGGCGTTTGTCATATCTTTCTCTCACAGATTCGGAAATACTGACAGGCCTTGATTTTACCGGCAATAAAAGACTCCTGGAGTTACTGGCTGATTCCAGGTATTATCCTGTAATGCTGTACCCCGGGAAAGACGCCTGGAATGCCGGAAAGCAGGGATTCGCCGGGGCTGTCGGCACACGGAAACTGCTTGTTATTGTCATTGATGCTACATGGTTCTGTTCCCGTAAGATAATAGAGCACAGCCCGAATCTTCTGGAGCTTCCCCGTCTGTCTTTTTCAGGAACTTACCGCTCGATATTCACTTTTAAGCGTGAGCCCAGACCGGAATACGTTTCAACAATAGAATCATGCTATTATCTGATAAAGGAAATGCAGACAATCAGGCTTGCTGATATTTCCGCTGATCCTGAATCTCTTATGGATGTCTTTCGTCAGATGATCCGCTTCCAGCTGGAAGCGGAAAACGAACGTATCGCCGGTATTCGTCCGGGTACTCATTCATATGACTGGAAGTACCGTAAAAAACGTGATATCACTGTTTAAGCGGTAAAACTCCATGAGGAGTATATTCTCCTGCAAGTGCTCCGAACAATGCATTGAGTGTGTATGGCGAATAGCTGTATCCCATAAGGATCGTATCAGCACTGGGAATATCGAAAGCATCTACCGGCGTCATGATGGATAAAATAATTACGCGTTTGCCGGAATTTTTGAGGTGCTTTGCAAGCGTTGCGCTATTTTTGCTGTCAACACAGATGATAATGGTTTCATATGCTGCAGCGGTTTCCATTATATGATCGCACATCCACAGAGTTTCGTTTGGTCCCATATCATAACTGAACTTGAAGTTTGCAGAATTTTTATACCTTTTTTTCCCTTCTGCAAAAAAATCCGGTAGCGAGCCGGCCAGCAAAACGCGTCCGGCTGCATCAGGCTTTAGCGGAAACATTCCCGTTTTATACACGGTAATAGAACGGCATGCCTGTTCAAGGAAAAACTTTTGTCCCTCTCTGTCCGGAATACTTTTCTGAATGGCATCCAGATCGGGATAAATCGGGGCATGATTTTTGTTCTTAAAGTATTCCAGCTTGGTTTTTATGACTCTCCGTGCTGCTTCGATAACGGTCTGTTTAAAGGAAGTACTCTGGCGCATTAAGTCAAGATTTGATGTCCACAACGTTTCATTGAGATGGGCCGTAGTTGATGAAATGACAATATCATTTCCGGCTTCAATTGCCATACGGAAAGCATTGGAAACAGAACCTGCATAGAGCGTGTCGCCGTTCATCATCATATCATCGGTAATAATCAGTCCCTTGAATCCGAGTTTTGTACGAAGTATGTCAGTAAGAAAAGTTTTCGAAAGTGATGCCGGTTCTCCGCTGGCTACTATTTTCGGGAATCCCAGATGTCCGGACATAATCGCCGGAATATTTTCCGCGATGAGATACTTAAAAGGTACAAGCTCTCTGTTCATCAGCGTATTGTAGTCTATGTTGATCAT
>DCFS01000123.1:11587-14783 GCA_002319875.1 Treponema sp. UBA1798
CCTGCGGCTATACTGCCGGCAGCGAAGGCTGCCCCTAGGATCCCTGCATCATCCGGATTTTCGCCGAAGGATCTTGTTCCTATTATGGTAGACTGATGGTTCGTATAGAGATCAACAGAAGGTGCAAAATTCATGTTGATACCGAGTACCCGGATTTCCCTGCAGATATAGTACCCGCTGTACCATGCGTCTATCGGATAACCGGAAGCACCGATAGCAAGGTTTCCGGGTGTAGTGGATGTCGCGCCTTTTACATGACGTATCCAGCCGCCTTCCTGATCTGTTGCAACAAACAGGGGGATTTGAAACCGACGGTCCTGCGATTTTTTTTGAAGTGAAGTGATGGATTTTGCAACAAGGTTTATATCGTCGGTATTCCATCCGAACACCTTTACACTGCCAAGCCCCCGCTCAACCCACTGGTTAAGCAGTTCAGACGGTTCCGAACCTGCCCATCCGAACATGAAAATTTGGGCAAGTAACTCTTCATTGCTCATTCTGCTTACAAGTGCATCTGCCAGTTTGTCTGCAGGATAGTCGCTCCAGAAGGTTATATTTTCGGGCAAAGTCTGTACTGCGGTATTCTGCGCGGGCAGCGTAAAGCAGAGGCAGAGAGTTGTTATAGCGATAAGGAATAAGGACCGAAAGTGCATTATAGGGAAGCTCCTGTAGTTTGTTTTATGGAGCATATATATTTTTCAGCCTGATGTGCGGCAACAGCTCCATCTGAAGCTGCGGTAATCAGCTGCCGGAACGGTTTTGAACGGACGTCACCTGCGCAGTAAAGTCCGGGTATGTGTGTTTCCATTTTATCACCGGTTTTTATATAACCACCTTCATCGACAGGCAGCATCGGTACCAGTTCCGTTCGGGGGATCATGCCTGTAAAAATGAATATGCCGTCAGCAGGCAATTCGGTTTCCATCCCTGTATGGACATCTGCCAGCAGCACGGATTCTGCCCGTTCTTTTCCTCTGATTTCCTTTATAACGGAATTATACCTGATCCTGATATTTCTGTTTGAGAAGAGTTTTTCAGCAACAGCGTGTTGTGCCCTCAGCTGTTCGCGTCTGTGTATGAGTGTGACATGAGGAGAGAGAACCGAAAGGTAGACAGCCTCATCACAGGCTGAGTCTCCTCCACCGACAACGATAATATTTTTTTCCCTGAAAAAAGGGCCGTCGCAGGAAGCACAATATGAAACACCTCTGCCGCTGAATTCTTTTTCTCCCGGTACACCGAGAAATTTATGAGCTGCACCTGTTGCAATCAGCAGTCCATATGATGAAAATATTCCCGAGGAAGTTTTCAATATGAATGTTTGCCCGATTTTATCTATTGATAAAACTGTTGTCTGTTTAAGTTCAGCTCCGAATGATAAGGCCTGTTGTTCCATGTCTTTTATAAATACGGTACCGGATACAGCCGGAAAAATACCAGGATAATTTTCGAGTATGGTAATATGAAGGGCTTGCCCTCCGGACGTGGATAAATCCAGTATCAATGTTCTGAGTCCTGATCTCGCACCGTACTGGCCAGCCGTAAGTCCTGCAACCCCGGCACCGATGATGATGAAATCATAAAGTTGAGAGTCCATTTTTTGAAGTATAGCATGATTATGCAGTTGTTTCCATGCTGTCACCTTCCGGGGAAAAAAAAGACGGAACGAAATCGTTAAACGATTTGTCCCGTCGTATATATAAACGGACTGTGGCTTTGCCTGACCAGCCCGGAAGATAAACGGAACATCCGTTCCGTTTAAAAAGGCGTCGAGCAGAATCGAACTGCTGCATAAAGGTTTTGCAGACCATCCCCTTACCACTTGGGTACGACGCCGTAGTAAGCGTTATAATACCAAAAAAAGCTGTGTTTGGCAAGTACTGTAAACAAGGTTTGTAAAAATTTTCAGTTCTTCAAAGCTGGTTTCAATTCTACAATTTTGTCGGTAATAGTTTTTAGTTCCTTTGCCGAAGAAAACTTTATTGTAGTATTACCCGACGAAGTTACTATCGTAAGGTTTGTTTTTTCTGCGGCTGCTGAAGAGGCTTCCCATGTTACCATAGGAATAGAAATAATATCGGAAAGAGAAATATATCTGTTGTCCTCCAGAATACCATGTTCATACAGTCCTCCGTATTTCGAAAGTATGTAATCACGGCAGGTTATTTCGCATCCAAGTACTGCTGTAGCGCAGACGACAGCATTCATGAATAATCCCAGATTTCTGATCAATATAATACCGGCCAGAATCATACAACATGCGAATGCAGGGATCTTATCCAAAACACTACGACGTTTTGACGGAATCAGGCAGAATCCGGCTTTTCCTAGCATGAGTTTCGAACGCAAAGGAAGTGTTGCTGTCAGAACAAGGCAGATAACCCATGAAATGAGTACCGGGATAAGATTGGTTTTATTCATATATATTTTTCTTTTCAAGCCATAATGCAAGTGTTTTACGTGTCGATTCGAACGCCAGCGGAAGGTTCCGGATATCCTGCTGATTTTTAACCGGTTTAGTAACAAATCCGGTTACCTCTGAGTCCTGGGGGTGCAGGCGGGAAAGCAGACATTCCTGACTTTGTTTCTCCATTGCTGCTACAAAAAACAGGTCGCATGTTTTATATCTGATATTTTTATAATCATAGGTATTGGGAAAGCTGCATAAATAAGTAAGTCCGTCAGGCACAATACCGGTTTCTTCGTTGCATTCACGGATTGCAGCTTCTTCTGCCGTTTCATCAGGATTGCAGAAACCTCCGGGAATTGCAAGGAAACCCTTCCGTGGCTCTTTTGCCCGTACCTCAAATAAAACATCGCCGTTTTTATCGGTTATAATAATACCGACTGCAGCCGCTACATTATTGTAGAGCCTGAAACCACAATCGGAACATCCCCATTTCCGGCCATCGATAAACTTGATATTTTTGCTGCCACAGTTTGGACAGTATGTAAAATCGTTTTGCATAGTAAAATGATACTGTTTTACGATTTAAAATCAACTGTCCGATCAGCCTGCTGTAAGGTTTCCCTGCATCCGACGGAATGAATTCGTTGCAACGGTGGTCCCCTGATTAATACCTGAGATTTTTTGCGGAGAGTTTAATACCACGCCTCGGATTATATGAGGCGTGGTATTAAGTCCCTGCTGCAATACCTTTAGAAATACTCCATATTCCGCTGCCTGCGACGGAGT
>DCFS01000123.1:15111-17164 GCA_002319875.1 Treponema sp. UBA1798
CGTTAACGGATTTTTGCAAGTGTCTCAACCATGAATATTAAAAGCATTTATGCCTTTCCACGTGGCTGAAGCCCCCAGTTCGTGTTCAATAGCGAGCAGCCGGTTATATTTCGCTACCCGTTCGCTTCTTGACGGAGCTCCGGTTTTAATCTGGCCTGTTTCCAGTGCGACAGCAAGATCGGCAATCGTTGTATCCTCTGTTTCTCCGGAGCGGTGAGATATGACAGCTGTGTATCCGGCATGCTGGGCGGTTTTGACGGCCTCAAGGGTTTCTGTCAGAGAACCGATCTGATTCAGTTTTATGAGAATGGAATTCCCCGCTCCCATGTTGATGCCTTTTAACAGTCGGGCCGTATTGGTAACGAACAGGTCATCGCCTACAAGCTGAATTTTTTTACCGAGACGCGAAGTAAGCTGTTTCCAGCCATCCCAGTCTTCTTCAGCAAGCCCGTCTTCAAGTGAAATAACCGGATATTTATTTACAATCTTTTCCCAGAACGAGATAAGTTCATCAGTTGTCATCCGTTTCTGTTTTTTCGGCAACAGATAGGAACCATCTTTCTGGTACCATTCGCTTGAAGCTGGATCCATTGCGATTCTGAACTGATCACCGGCATGATATCCTGCTTTTTCTATGGCTTCCAGAATTGCATCAAGCGCATCTTCGTCATCCTTCAGATTCGGAGCAAATCCGCCTTCATCTCCTACTGCCGTGGCAAGTCCCCGGCCGTTAAGTACTTTTTTCAGACTGTGAAATACTTCTGCACACCAGCGAAGTCCTTCTGAAAACGACGGTGCGCCGACCGGCATGACCATGAATTCCTGAATATCCACATTATTGGAAGCATGAGCTCCTCCATTCAGAATGTTCATCATTGGCACAGGGAGTGTCTTTGCTCCGCATCCTCCGATATACCGGTATAATGGCATGCCTGAATATGCAGCAGCAGCTTTTGCTGCTGCAAGTGAAACAGCAAGGATTGCGTTGGCACCAAGTTTCGCTTTATTTGGGGTTCCGTCAAGTTCCAGCATCATTCTGTCAAGTGCAGTCTGGTCGCGAACGTCTGTACCGGTAAGGTGTTTACCGATGACTGTATTTACGTTTTCTACAGCTTTCCGTACCCCTGTTCCCTGGTAGCGGGATTTGTCACCATCNNAAAACGACGGTGCGCCGACCGGCATAATCATAAATTCCTGAATATCCACATTATTGGAAGCATGAGCTCCTCCATTCAGAATGTTCATCATTGGCACAGGGAGTGTCTTTGCTCCGCATCCCCCGATATACCGGTACAACGGCATGCCTGAATATGCAGCAGCAGCTTTTGCTGCTGCAAGTGAAACAGCAAGGATTGCGTTGGCACCAAGTTTCGCTTTATTTGGGGTTCCATCAAGTTCCAGCATCATTCTGTCAAGTGCAGTCTGGTCGCGAACGTCTGTACCGGTAAGGTGTTTACCGATGACTGTATTTACGTTTTCTACAGCTTTCCGTACCCCTGTTCCCTGGTAGCGGGATTTGTCACCATCTCGGAGTTCAACAGCCTCATACGTACCGGTGGATGCGCCGGACGGAACAGCTGCAGTTCCTGTATGCCCGCCTGCAAGCGTTACCTGTGCGCTTACCGTTGGGTTACCCCTGGAATCAAGGATTTCCATAGCTTCAATTTTTTCGATTTCATACGCTTTCTGCATACAAAGGCCCCCTGATTATTTTTTATCGCAATAAACCGGTAATAGTATCTGCCGGACCGTAACCATACAGCAACGCTGTATCTGTCGGTATACGTCTTTGATTTAAATTTGACACAGAAAGCGTGGAAAGTCAAATTTTGGGAGCATCTAAAATTTGTTATTTTGCTGTAATTTGAAGAATTAGGAAAAATAACAGTGGTAAAGCGATTACAATAGCATAATCAACGTATCACTAATTTTTCATGATCAGTTTGGCGATAAAACAGACGACGAAAAGGGCTGCGTTTACCAGTACGATCGATGCACCGGAAGCGGCTCCTGCATAGTATGAAAAAGCAAGACCGCCTATCCCCGATACCGA
>DCFS01000123.1:17490-20845 GCA_002319875.1 Treponema sp. UBA1798
CGCAGCAGGAAGTACGAGCAGTGAATTAATAACAAGCAGGCCTGTCCATTGAATGGAAAGGGCGACGACAGCAGCTGTTGTGAGGGAAAACAGCTGCTCGACAGCGAAGACGTGAATACCCCGGCTGTGTGCAAATACGGGGTGAAGATTGACGAGAAGCATTTTATTATAGAAAAACAACCAGATAACGACTAAAATTACTGCTGCAACGTAGAGCATCAGTATTTCCTGCGGCCGGATACTCAGAATATCTCCAACAAGGTACCGCTGATATTTTCCAAAGTTACCGCCTGCACTGAGCAGTACGATACCGAGTGCTACAGCAGTCGAAGAGAAGACACCGATAATGGTATCTGACGATGTGGAACCTCTGTTTTTTACGGCTATTATGGCAAATCCAAGCCCCATGCTGAATATAACTACGGCTGCCGTGGGTTCACGTATGCCAAGCAGAACTCCTATTGCGATACCCGTCAATGCTGAATGACCGATTGCATCGCTGAAAAAAGCCATTTTGTTTGAAACAACGAAACTTCCGAGTAACCCGAAGAGAGGACCTGCAGCGAGCAGAGCCAGAAATGCATTTTTCATGAAATTCGGTTCAAGCCATTCGAACGGCAGAAACTGGCCGATAAATCCGTAGAGATATTCCATTATAAAACTCCGTCAGTGCTATCCGGTATATCCGTAACGATGTGCCCGAATGTCTCTGTAAACGCTTTTGAAGTGTACACTTCCTGTACTGTACCGGATGCAGCAATACCCCTGTCTATCAGTACGACATGATCTGCATACCTGGCCACCAGATCAAGGTCATGGCTGACCAGCAGAATGGTTGTGTCATAGTCTTTCCTGAGAGATGAAACAAGCTGATAAAACAGACAGAGGCCTGTTCTGTCGACTCCTGATACGGGTTCATCCAGCAGCAGAATGTCAGGTACCGGATGAATTGCAAGTGCAAGCATGACCCGTTGTATTTCTCCGCCGGACAGATCTCCTACTCTCCGTGAGGCTAGTTCTTCCGCATTGACAGAAGAAAGAACTTTGCGGACCAGATCCGTGTCTCTGCTTCTGCGCGGCAGCCAGACCGGATAGCGGGACAGGCAGGAAATAATGAGATCTTCAACGCTTACCGGATTTCCCTGTTCTGCAGCAAGAGATTGGGGGACATAACCGAATCTGGGTTTGTCAGTTGCAGCTCTATTTTCGCCTTCAAATATTATAGAACCTGTATGCGGGATTACATTCAGCAGGGCCTTTAGCAGTGTTGTTTTTCCGGCACCATTACGCCCTACTATTGCCGTCATCTCTCCGCAATGGAGGTGTAGATTAACATTATCAAGTATACGCGTATTTCCTGCTTTTACAGAAAGAGCGGAAATACGCGTACAACAGACATGTTCTTTTCCAAGCGGACAGCTCATGCACCCGTACCCGAAGATGATAACGCTTTCTCCAGTACCGTCAGATTCTTTTTCATTGTATCGATATAGGAGTCTTTATCCAGCGGTCCCGTAACGCAGGGATCGAGTTCATATACCGTCAGACCTGTTTCTTTCGCAATAACTTCAGCTGCAGAAGACGAATACTGAGGTTCTGCAAAGAGACAGATTTTATTTCCATCCTTTTGTGCTGTTTTTATCTGGTTAATAAGTGCTGCCAGTTCCTTTGCATTCGGTATAGTTCCCGGTTCCCGTTCCACTACAGATGCAATCTGCAGCCGGAATTCAGACGCAAAATAGGGGAAGGCTTCATGAAATGTGATAATTCTGGATCCTGCGAAACCGTCGAGAGCTTTATGCATAGCGGAGGAAAGATCCTGAAGTTTGTTTATATAGATATCCGCATTTTTTTTATACAGGTCTGCGTGCCGGCTGTCGAGTTTTTCAAGTCCTTCCGCGATTTTTTGTACTTCATAGATAGCTCCTTTCGGAGAGACCCATACATGAGGATTATCGTCGGTAAGGTGAAAATCTTCAGCAGCGACAATAACTGAGCCCTTTTTCATAGACAGAGCCTTATCAAGGAATGTTTCCATCCCGGCACCATTAGCAATAAGGATATCACACGTTGTGATCGACTTCATGTCCTTCGTTGTCAGTTCGTAATCATGAAGGCATCCGGTATTTGGCGGGGCCAGCATCGTAATTTCCACATCAGGAACATTTGCCGTGATATTCTCAAGCATAATATAGAGGGGGTGAAAAGTTGCTGTTATTTTTATTGCTGACCCGGATGTATTATTGGGAGACGCCTCTTTTGCTCCCTTGGCAGAAGCAGCTGAAACAGCTATCCCAAGGGTGAAGGTTACTGCAAGCAGTGTTTTCATCATTTTTGTATTCATGAACTATACTCCTATAACTAATTTGCAAACAGTTTGCGAATTAGTTATAGCGGTTTATCGTTGATCTTGTCAAGATGCCATATACTTTTTCAGTACTTTTATATGTGTCGTGGTTCCTTCGTGTCATCTTTCTGCTTTTTTCTGCATTCATCGCAGATACCATAGAGCAGCGAAGCAGAACAGACTATCTGCATGCCATGCTCTTCGGAAATATGCTGTATCACTTTTTCCATGAGGCTACAGTCAAGATGAATAATTTTTCCGCATGAAGTACATTGAGCATGGAGGTGATGCATGCATCCTGCTTCGGGGATGATATACTGGAACAGTGCTTTTTTACCATCCTCAGCGATTCGTTTTATAACTGTGTGTTCGCTTTCAAGTTTATCGAGAATACGGTAAACGGTTGTTATATTCGCAGTACTGTTGTGTACTTGAAGATATTCCATAATATCCTGTACAGACAAAGCCTTTGCCTGCTGCTGTTTCAAACAGTCGACTACATATTGCTTCGTTTCCGTGTGATATATGTTGCTTCGCATAGTTATTATTATATCGCTTTTTAAGGCAGTGCGACAGATAGTTGTACTCAAGAAAATACTGGTTATTGCAAAGAGTCTTAATCAGTGTTTCCTTAAAGATTTATCAGCGTTTTTCTGATACATTCAAGAAAAAAGGTCATTAATTTTCTCGGTTTTTCCATACTGTAAACTGCAAAGATCTTACGGACGGCAGGTTTCCCGCCGGGCATCAGAAAAACAGGTTTTTCATTCATCAGAATGATATCCTGATATGCATCGCACAGACAGGTAACGCCGATTCCTTTTACTGCCAATTGGTATGCAGTATGAGCATTTGTAATATATAATATTTCCTTTGGGTTTATACTGAATGTCGAAAAAAGTTGCTGTGTATACCGGTTCAGACCTCCTTTCAGCGAGGGACAAATAAAAATCTGGTTATTCAGTTTGTCCACCGAAATATCCGCCGGATGATGCCTGTCGTTTCCTG
>DCFS01000122.1:0-357 GCA_002319875.1 Treponema sp. UBA1798
ACATAGCTCATATCAGCAACTTCGGTATCAAAATTTACAATCGGAATTTTCGCCGCTTTCAATTGATCAAGGGCGGGGATGATTCCTTCCGCCTCTGCGGGATTCAGAAACATGCCGTCTATGTTCTGGGCTATAACGTCTTCGACCTGCTGGATCTGGCGGGTTACATTGTTTGCCGGATCAACGGAAATCAGCTGATCACCTTTTGCTTCAACTTCCTGACGGATAGTCTTTTCAATCAGTACAAAAAACGGATTCGACTGATCCATGCAGGTAAACCCGAATTTATAATGTTTTACCGCTCCGGTCTTACCGGAGTTTTTTGCTGCGGCTCCGGAATCCTTTGCCCCGGTTGCA
>DCFS01000122.1:623-5572 GCA_002319875.1 Treponema sp. UBA1798
ACCTGCGGCTGCAAGAGATAAAACCAACAATGCGCTTACTGTTTTTTTCATGTGCGCCTCCTTACTTATGAATCAAGTATAAATCGTTATAGGGAGGGCGCAACTGAAGTTTGTCACCAGTTTTATATGACAAATGTAATATCAGAAGCTATAAGGATGGAAAGAAAAGCTGTGTATACAGCCTGCGTATGATAATTTTTATTCTGAAATATCACATAACATTCCCCGGGCTCATCAATGACAGATGATTTCAATTTCCAGGCCATAAACTACCGTACTTTTCATATTCTTCTACAAGAATTTCATCCCAATCGTTTCTTTCAAAACTTTTAAGTGTTTCAGGATTGATATTCTGATCCGTTTCGGACAGACCTTCTTTTCTGAGAAACAGAAACTCAGGTTCGGAATTATTTTCTGCCGGAAAATACACTAAAACCCAATTTTGGCCATATGGATCTTTTTTAATGAATAGCGGTTTTACAATAGTACCCGGCTGGAATTTTTTATATATCAGATCATCAAAGTCCCGATGATCATCCGGATAATTAGCCAGATAGTTCGTTAATTCTTCTGAATCATAAGGATTTTTTACTTCATAAGGGATACCGTAAGCCGGCAGATCATTTTTGTTTACAATCATATAAGCGGGCATTTTTTCAATTTTTTTAAGTATCTCTTCTTCATGCTGCTTTTCCAGTCGCTCCTTTTTTTCCTTTTCATGGATTTGCTGTTTTATTCCTTCTTCAGCGATAATTTTTTCTTTATTCCGTTTTATACTTAGTTCCCGCGTTTGAATACTTTTATAAGTATCATGTGCAAAATAATAGATTTCACATTGAACCATTATTGAAAAACAAAAACTGAATATAATAATGAGAATCTTTCCAAAAATTACGGAAGCCGGATTAATCTTGCGTACTTCACAGTTTTTCTTTGAGGGTAAAAACAGAAACAGAAGATTTACAATGGGAATGGCCGAAATCCAGCCGTTTTTACCTGTATCATGAATACGCCTGACGTGGCAGCAATATAAGACAACGGAAATAAAAATATTCAACGGAACAAAAAGACCATAAAATCTATAGTCCGGTAAATAATAACAGGAACTCAATAGTAAATAAAAAACGAAACTTACCAGTAAATATGCTGCATAGACTATAAATACAGACAAATACTCTTTTCGAGTTGCTTTTCCTTTAAATGAAAAGCTTTTTTTCAATCCATGTGAAATAGTATTTTTAAGACTCAATTTTCTTCTCCATCGGTTTCCTTCACCCTTCTCCTCTGGTGAACAGCTGTCTGCCGGTTATGTTTCAGTCGGAGTATCATCCCATCTGTTACCTTTTGACAAACCGCAAATCCAGTTTAATGCAAACGGATACTCTTTTATACTATCGGACAGCCGGTAGCCGGACTAAAATCAGTTAACCGTTGCAGAGCCATAAAATATGCCCCGCCGTCGGCGGTACTGATCCGTAAATATCCCGAAAGAAAAGCAGATTTTACCTGAATCTTTATTCGCATATTTTTTTCATTATATATACTGGAAAAAGGAAACTTCAAACGAATGAAGACGATGAAACAGAGTGCGAAGTTGTCGAACTTCTATCAGGTTTTCTGAAGGAAACCGCACCGGGCATTATGGAGATGACGGTTTTCTATTGTCAAAACAGCACACAGGAAAAGTTACCGTCGTTGAACTTTTTGTCAGTCCTTTTTTTCAAACTCCAGAAAATCCAATAGTCCCGATATCCGTGCCGTATTCATTTTATGTTTCCCGGCATATTCCAATACGGGTTTTCTGAAGTACGGGCTATAGGGAAACTCAAGATCCTTCGGAATTTTATAATCGTGAAGTAACGCAGCAAGAACTTCCCGTTTATATAATTTTCTGAAGTCGTCCGAAGAATCTTTTACATCTTCGAATTCGCGGCTAATGCTTAATTTAGTCACTATTTTATGTGTGTTTATATATGATGCTACATCTTCCAGAGCTTTATTCATTTCTTTTATGAGCTGTTTCTTTTTATTTGACAAAATCGAAATTAATTCGACACAGTTATCGTCAAATTCCTTCAATTTTCTGTAATACTCCGCATTGGCAACGGGAACTTCGTAAAACTGAACGGCATTTCTTCCGAACGCTTTTTCTATTGCATCTTTTGCGTATTCCGTGCAGATACAGGAATGTGTATGTTCTTTCATTGCAAAGAAATTATCTTCTGCCGGGATTTTTGCAAGTTTCTTTTCATCAAGGACTTCTTCACTAAAGTTATAGAGTATAAAATCGCCTCCATCCATAATTTCATATCGGGAAGCTTTCATATCAGCAGCTTCATATTCAGGAAAAAGAACGACCGTAAAATCTTCACTGATTATTTCCCCCGCTTTTATGATAACACACGGAAGCGTCTCCATATTCTTCTGCAGATGCCGTATAAAATTTGCTCCGCGCTTTGAAGCATATACCGGATTGCCGCTCCCGCACGGGAAATCACACAATTTTGAAGATTTTTTTTCAAAACCGAAATAAGCTTTCAGAGGAAGCGTTATTTCTTCATCGCCTTTTAATTTGCCGGCATGCCATGTATCCAGTGAACGTAAATAGAAGTCATCCGGACAATTAAGCTCATCATATTTTCCATAACTCAATTCGTAGTATTTTGTCGTTGCGCGATCGCCTTCTTTTATTCTATCCAGAATTTTTTCAGCATCCATATCTTTTACAAAATTGGTTTCCTTTACTGCAACTCCAAAATGCTTTGCAATCGACCTGGAGGTCTTGTCCGCCAGGTAATCAAGGTCGTCAGCGATTTCTTCCTCATCAGTTATTTTCTCGAGGTATTGAAATATTTCATCTTCATTGACAGCAAAAAATCTCTGTTCTTCAGGAGTTTCATAATCGTAATCCATCGTAAAGTTAAGGTGATGTCCCGAAAAATAGTCGGTATCAATTTTTATTCTGCCATAAAAATCCTTACCGTCATACTGTAATTCCTCCAGTTTTTCGATAAAACCTTCCGCCGTATCTTTTGCCATTGCATCAGTTTTTTTCAATTTTTCTTTCTCCCTGCAGTTTTTTGATCAGCCCCCGTAACTTCTATTGTACCGATATACCGAAGTAGTGAAGAACCATTGTAACCCTGGTAATATTGCAGCTCCGCCATGCCATGGAAAATTGATTCTTTACACGACGTCTGTAACCGGCAGAATATCCCAATAGAACGTATCTGTACATACAGTCTCTTTTCAAACAGAAGCTTTTGTCCGAAAAGCTTTTTCATTTTCCGGCATCTTTGTCGTGTCCTGATATTCATTTCACTGCTGAACAGTTTTGAAAGTGACTCAACCCGTCCGCATTATTTCTCCAGCTGAGCCTGAATTATACGCTGCAAGACTTTCAGTGAATTATCTGCATCCTTTTTATCACCGACAATTTTATTTATTGCACTGTCGGCAAGCACCATGTCTTCGTCATAGGAACGGAATTTTGGTGCAGGGACACCTTTATTCATAATATCCGCAATCAGACCGATACGATAAGAACCGCTGTTTTTTTCATTATTCTCATCCAGGATACGTTTCGCCGTGTCAGACGCTGCAACCATGCGCATTGCCGACGCCCCCTGCGATGAAAGACAGATCTCTGTTTGAATTTCCTTATCATGTGTTAAAGTTTCAAGCAGATCAAATGCCAGTTTTACGTGTTTTGTATTCGCACTGATTCCCATAAGCAGAGTATCAACTTCAGATATATTATTTCCCGAATACCCCGCAGGCATAGTCAGACACTGCCATTCGTAATTCATAGCCTTGTTGATCTTATACGGATAGGATATATAAGTCCGGTATTTGGCAAACGAAAGGGGCATAAAAGCAACCTTCCCGGCGTCGAAATCGGCCTGGGTAAACAGCCTGTCTCCCGTCAGGGCGGAAAGCTTCTGCATAAACCGGACAGCTTCGACGACCTTCTGGTCTGAAAAATATGACAGTCTGCCGTTTTCATCGAAAAGACGGGCTCCGTTCGAATATACGGCATCCTGCCAGGTATAGTTGCAGACACCTGCAATATCAAGAATGGAGTCTCCGTTTTCATCTGCAGTCAGGGCAGTACATAAAGAATAAAAATCATCCCATGACCAGTTATTTTTCGGCATGCGGAACCTATGGCGGCTCAATAGCGTTTTATTGACTGCCATAAGCATGAAATCTGCCTCATACGGTAATGCATACTGCCTGCCGTAATAAGTACCGGAATTCCACGCGGTAGGGAAATATTCCCAGCTTTTTACCCTGCCGTCGGCTTTAATAACCGGATCAAGATCTTTCAGAACACCCATAGAAGCAAGTTTATTGAACTGGTTCTCCAGTATCATTGCAACATCAGGTGTTTTCCCCGGCATGACCTGTTCTGAAAACCATTCGGCATAATCCCGCTTTCTGATACCTGAATAATAATGAACATGCACACCGGGATGAGTCTGCTCAAACTTCATGATCGCCCTGTCGATAATCCGGTAACTGTCGCCGTTTGCCACATCCCAATTACTTCCGGCGAACATTCCGAATTCAAGCGTTATCTGCTTTTTTTGCAGCGCATAACAAATCAGAGCGCAGATACATACGGCGGTCACAATCATTCCCGCGGCTCTTACTCCGACATATACACAGGATCTTTTCACTGCCGTACTCCGTTATATGCTCAGGGTCATCTGAACGGCCCATATGGCAAGCTGCGTCCTGTCACGAAGTTCAAGCTTATCGAGAATTGTACTGAGATAATTTCTTACAGTACCTTCTGATAAATAGAGAGCCTGTGCAATTTCCCTGTTCGACCGTCCTTTTTCGATTTCACGGATTACTTTCCATTCAGTTTGAGTAAGGGTATCGGAATGCCGCTCATCTGCGATAGTATTGGTACTCACATTTGCCATTTTATAAAACAGCTT
>DCFS01000180.1:0-1866 GCA_002319875.1 Treponema sp. UBA1798
CTTTCCGCTCTTCCGGATAAGTCGGAATGGACTGTCGGAGGAATGAAGAACTCCGGACGAAAACCACACCGGATTTCTTCTATTAATCTTAATCCTGAAGAATTGGAACAGCAGATCCGGGCAAGATTTGAGCGGTACTCCAGAATAGAACAGGAAGAAGTTTGTTTTGAGGAAAAAAATTGTGATAATGCGGATATTATTCTTGTCGCATACGGTAGCTGTGCCAGAGTTTGCCAGGGGGCTGTACAACTGGCTGCTGAAGCAGGAATACATGCCGGTCTGTTCAGACCGGTTACATTGTGGCCTTTCCCATATAAAGAACTTGAACGACTGGCAGCATCTGGCCGCCCTGTACTTGTTACAGAGATGAGCATGGGACAGATGATACAGGATGTCCGGCTTGGTGTTCATGACCGGGTTCCTGTACATCTTCTTTCTCATGCCGGAGGTGTTATACCGACAGAAGAAGAAGTGTTTGACCGTATCCGGCAGATTGTTTCGGAGGTAAAGAAATGAAAAAAATATACGGACAGCCGGAATCGCTACTTCCGGTACAGACGAAATACTGTGCAGGATGCGGACATGGGGTCGTTCACCGTATTATAGCCGAACTTGTCGATGAAATGAATTTAAGGGAAAAAACCGTTATAACCAATCCGGTCGGATGCGCTATCTGGGCGGACCTCTATTTCAATTTTGATTCAGTCCAGCCTGCACATGGACGTACTCCGGCTGTTGCGACAAGTTTGAAGAGGATTCTTACCGATCATCTGGTAATATGTTATCAGGGTGATGGAGATCTTGCAGCTATCGGCACTGCGGAAACAGTACATGCTGCCAACAGAGGTGAACATTTTACAACGATATTTATAAATAATGCCATTTACGGGATGACCGGCGGACAAATGGCACCGACTACGCTGGTTCATCAGAAAGCAACGACTGCACCGCATGGCCGGGATCCTGAATTTCCTGCAGGCATGGGATATCCGATAAAAGTTCCCGAAATGCTTGCAACACTGGGCGGTACAAAATATCTTGCCCGCGGATCAGTAGATACACCCGGCCATATACGTGCACTTAAAGGATATATACGGAAAGCCTTTGAAGCGCAGATGGCAGGATATGGTTTTTCAATGGTGGAAGTTCTGTCTCCCTGCCCGACAAACTGGGGAGTGACACCGGAAAAGGCTGTAACATGGATCGGAGAAAAAATGATACCATATTATCCTCTCGGAGAAATCAAAAATGAACTGCCTGCCGGATTTGAGGGTAAAGGAGAAACTGCAGAATGACGGAAAAAACACTGTTTACCGGATTTGGAGGGCAGGGAATTATTTCAATGGGGCAGGTATGGAGTTTCTGTGCCATGTTTGAAGGGAAAAATGTGACCTTTTTTCCATTTTATGGTGCTGAAAAGCGTGGTGGTATTGCCAGAGCAAATGTTATTGTCTCCGATAATGAAATTGCAAGTCCCATAATTTCAAAAGCAGATTCTATCGTTGTTATGAATCAGGACAGTTTGGCCGTTGCAGAAAAAAATATAAAAAACGGCGGGCTGCTACTGATAAATTCAACGCTGGTAAAAGCGTCTGCCGGAAATGATATGAGAATTGTAAAGATTCCTGCTACAGAAATTGCCGGTAAGACCGGAGATGAAAGGGCAGCGAACATGGTAATGCTGGGGGCGCTTTCCGTGCTGACAAAAACGCTTTCTTTTGACGATGCGGAAGCCTGTTTTACGGATTTTTTTCCAGAGGAAAAGAGACACCTGGTTTCCTTAAATGTGAAAGCATTAGTTGCCGGTAAAACTGCAGCTAATCAATAATCCCGCAGGCAGCGGGGTATGTAGTTCTCTAAAGGTAT
>DCFS01000180.1:2166-3439 GCA_002319875.1 Treponema sp. UBA1798
GTATTAAACCCTCCGCACGAATAAAGAAATCTGATCGTAAACTCAGGTACATTTGAGGCGTTTTCAAAAGTCAGACAAGTTTTGAAAACGCCTCAGTTACTTATAAAATCTGTACCTGAGTTTATGATGCCTCTCTGTGGCTTCAAACTTTGAACTGGTCTATCTGGCTGCCGATTTGTTCTATAGCTGAATGAACATTAGCCGATATAGTTCCAAGAGCTGTTCCTGTTTCCCGTATCCGGTTTGCCCCCTGAGTCATTTCCTGTATTTTCCCCTTCATTGAAACAGTTGTGTCTTCAAGTATTTTTATTTCATCAAGTATAGATTTTTGGCCGGTACTCATTTCAGCAGAGGCCGTACGTACTTCAGTTGTACTGTCATTCATCTGGTGTAAAGTTTTACTTATTTGTGTTGATCCGTCCAGTTGTTCTGTCATCGCATTTTTGATTTGAATAACCAGCTGGTTGGTTTCGTTTATTTTTCCTGATACTGATGCAAACGCTTTTTCCGATTCGACTGATTCCGTGACTACGGCTGATATTGAATCATGGATTTTTTTTAATTCTTCCCCGATGATCTTTGATTGTGATGTAGATGTTTCCGATAATTTTCTTATCTCATCAGCTACAACACTAAAACCTTTACCCGATTCGCCTGCATGAGCAGCTTCAATGGCTGCATTCATTGCCAGTAGATTTGTCTGGCTGGCTATAGCAGCTATTGCAATATTTGCTTCTTCAAGCATTTCCGATTGACTGGAAATAAGTTCAATTTGTTCCCGTACTCTCTCTTGTTTTACTGTTCCGTCTTTTGCGCCCTGCTCAAGTTCTCCGAATGATGTTGCCATTTTTCCAACAGACTGGTTGACACTGCCGATATTACCGATCATCTGTTCTACTGCCGCGGATGCCTCTGTTATACCGCCGGACTGGTTTTCGATCATTTTTTCGAGTGAAATGATATTCTGGGCTATTTGTGTTACTGCGCTGGCCGTTTCTTCTACGCTGGAAGTTTGTCCGTGTATTTCATGATTTACACTGTCAATGTCGGACAGAATCTGTATTATCGCACTCGATGTATCTTCTGTCCCGGTTTCCATGTTTTCTCCTGCAACAGAAAGCCTGTTTTTCGATTCCTTAACTCCGCTGATAATTTCCTGTAATTTTATTATAAACTGATTAAAACCATCAACAACGGAACCTATTTCATTATTTGTTATTCTTTCAATGCGTTGGGTGAGGTCTGCCTTTCCTGATGCTATTTTTATGATGGC
>DCFS01000152.1 GCA_002319875.1 Treponema sp. UBA1798
GCAGCGGCAACGGGATCCAGGGAGCAGGCATCATGAATATTGCCGGAAATGATTTCAAGGGAATTCAGGGTTCATGTTTTATGAATATAGCGCAGAATATCGACGGCGCACAGGTCGGTATTATCAATATTGCAAAGGAAAATACCGGCGTTGCAATCGGTCTGCTGAACATCATCGGGAACGGTATTATATCTCCTGCGGTTTACGTAGAACAGGGAAACATATTCGTACAATACCAGGGAGGTACGAACATGTTTTTTGCAACACTGCTTGCAGGTATTCCTGCCGATTCGGATGAGACATACGCAGTAACGGGAACCGGAATAGGAACCCGGTTTGAAAAAAAAGCATTCAGTGTCGATCTGGAACTTCTGTACAAACAGATTTCAGACAATTACTCTCGTGATGATATAAACGAAAACAGTTACCCGTCAGCACGCATTACCGCGAACTACATGTTCTTCAAACATTTCGGATTATTTGTTGCATGTAACGGAGATCTGAAAGCAGACGGATGGAACGAACACGCGTTCACCTACTGGGACCACGGTTCGCCCATCCGTTTTACCTGCAGCACAACTGACTGTACAGTTTATACGTATGGTACCATAGGAATCCGATTCTGAATTCGGCGGTACACTATTAAGTCATCACGAGTAATCAGTGTACCACCGGATACTTCACCATATTATTTGCCGGCATCAGAGCGGAGATCGTAGACAGTCTGTATAATTTTTGCAGAATAATCAAGCAGATGGCTGAATTTTTCCTCAAGATCCTTCTGCTGTATTTTACCGGAAGAACCGAGTATCTCACGGACAAGCGCGTGCATAGCTTCGTGATCGGAAACCATCCGGCGGAAATTCTCACGGTTCCGGAACGGATCCGCTTCTTTACCGGCAATCCATTTTCCGAGCTGGCACGTCGTATGATCACCCAGAGTGGCCGCATCAATCTGCAGCCTGCCGTCCAAAACAGCACGGACGCGTATAACCCAGAGCAAATGCTGTATGATGACAGGCACTGCATCAAAAGAAGAATCACCGGATTTTTCACCGAACTCGAAATCCTGAAACTGCTGTATTTTACTGACCGCGCCTTCATACTTGAGAAAAAGATCGGAAATCCCGAGGAAAGCCATATTCAGATCCTGAGAAACGGTTGCAATACGCCCGGTTTCGGATGCGCTCTGTTTACTGGCATTCACAATCTGCTGGATGGAATCCCTGATATGTGCAGAACTCTCTGCGATTTCACCGGACCCACCTTTGATTGATCCGGTTATATTTATGAGATTCTGCGTTGCCTTGACAATTTCGTTACTCCCCGCCCCAAGCTCAGCAGTCGCCTGTTTTATTTCAGTAAAGGCGTTTGACATATTTTCAGACTCTTCAGCAAGGTTCACATAATTTTTCAGATTTACCGAACTGTATTCCTGAACAGCCTTTATGTTGCCGACGATATTTTTCAGCGTTGCAGATATGAGATTTGCATTCTTTGCAGTAGATTCGGAAAGTTTTCTGATTTCGTCAGCAACAACGGCGAACCCCTTACCTGCATTACCTGCATGAGCAGCTTCAATAGCTGCATTCATGGAAAGCAGATTCGTCTGGGTAGCAATACCGTCAATCATCTGATTAATTTCCTGGACAGAACCGATATTGCTGTTGATGGAGTCTATTACCTTTCCCATTTCCTCCATCTTGGCTTTCGTTTCGTGCGTCAGCTTTACAAGATGCAGTGAAGTATCCTGTTTTTTTTCTGTAATTTCCCTGACATTCTTTATCGATGCATCCATTTCTTCTATCGCAGCAGAGGTCTGCACGACGGAATTTGACTGTGTTTCAATCTGATGCTCAAAACTGATGATGGTCTGGGTAATTTCTTCGATCGCTGACATACTGCCGAGAATTTCATTATTAAGGGCATCTATTTTTTCGTTAATAGCACGTACACTGCCATTAATTTTTGTTGCAGTATAAACTGAATCCTTCATCTGCCTTGTAAAACCAAGAGAATATTTTTTGCCTTCACCGATCAGGTTCCTGGTTCCCGTACGGGAAGCCTGACATGCCCGCATATGATTTTCCAGAACAGAAACAGCGCTTTCATCTCTTCCCGTACCGGCGGCCGGATGTATCCGGGAAAAGACTATTTTTTCAAAGCCGGCGACCTTTTCAGATGCTTTCCGGCGATACACAAAAACAAGAACAAGACCGGCGACGCACATTATACCGGCAAGCACAGCTATCAAAACATGCGGTGCATTCAATACGGATGCAGCAATCACACTGCCGGCAGCTGCACACTGTTCGCCGACAATTACCGGAATCAAAAAGTCTTTTTTCATATAAGAATATCCTATTAATTAAACGATAAGACAGCATATCATATTTTTTTTCATAATGGAAACAAAAAAAAGAAATTTAACTGTTTAACCTGAGAAAGTGCCATACCCTATTCTGGCTTACATTACGTTTTGCCAGGTTCCCGGATCAGCCGAACGTTGAGCCGTTCCAGCCCCATGAATCGGCCGTAAATGACTGGAATGTAATATATATGCGGCCGGAAGGAATATGCAGTTTCGTCTCCAGCGACATGCAGATTTTTTCTGAAAGTTCACGGTTTACCTTTGGTAAAAGCCCACCAATACTCCGCACTTCAACAAACGCGGCAGGTTCGGCAGAGCCGGCCATCAATACATCGGCGCGGCTTCCAACAGCCATAACGTACTGTTCCGGCTTACCAACCGCTTCCGCTACTATTGAAGACAATTCCTTCAAGACTGACTGAGGAACCTCACTGCGGCATTTCACACAAATCATCGGCACAGGCCAGCCTCCTTAAAATCAGACAAGACACGCCCGGGGAACAAAGATTTCAGATTTTTTTCATCTGCTCGCTGCCCCTGCATATCGTACTATAATATGCAGGGGCAGCGGCGTCAAGCAGGGGCACCAGAGTAATAATATTCCGGGTTGTATTATGGAGACATTCCGGTTCGAATCTGTCCTGAAAGTTATGATCTTATATTCCGCTGTATAAAAAAAAAAGAATACCTCTGTACCATTGAAGATGTTTGATATCCGGTACCGGTAAACTACATAAAGTCCGATTCTGCAGTCAGTACAACTTTTCCAGAATCGGACACGCCGGGATATTTTTTACTTACTGATGGAGTTTACGAAATCAAGAAGTTTCTGCGCATTATCTTTTGTAATTACATCCGTTCCACTGTCAATACGCTTGTCAATTGTCTTACCGGCCGCTAAATCAAGAGCCCTTTCTACAGCAAGACGCCCCATATCATATGGCTTTTGAGCGATCGATGCAAATAACCCGCCTTCAAGTATTGACTTCAGTGCATCACTGGTCCCGTCGACACCGATGACCAGAGTATTCTTTTTTCCACCCTGCTGTAAAGCGCGTAAAGATCCCAATGCAGTCTCATCGTTTCCTCCAAACACACCGTCAATGCTGGAGGTTACCTGCATTGCATTCTGCGTCACGGTATA
>DCFS01000224.1:0-3472 GCA_002319875.1 Treponema sp. UBA1798
TCATTTACTCCCGTGTGCCGACACGCATCGCCGATGTCATGGTTGATGCCGCTCCCAATACCGGCGTGGCTATTATCGCTATCCTTGTCATGACGGGAATTATATCGATTTTTGTTGAAAATGTTGCAACAGTCCTTGTTATGGCGCCTATTGCGCTGGCTCTGTGTAAAAAACTTAAGATGAATCCTACGTACTTCATGACAGGACTTGCCGTAATGTCTAACCTTGAAGGTACCGCTACGCTTGTGGGAGATCCCCCTTCCATGATATTTGCAAGTTTCGCAGGATATACGTTCAATGATTTTTTCTTTTTTAACGGACGGATGTCTATATTTTTTATCGTACAGACCGGTATGCTGGCAGGATGCATTTATTTTTATCTGTATTTTGCCAGGCACAGCCGCGGAAAAATTGAAGTGAAGCGGGAACCTGTAGTTTCCGTGTTCCCCGCGGTTCTTCTTGCTGTCATGATTGCTTCACTGGCATCTGTTTCCTTCGTACATGTCACATTTCCGTTTATGTCCGGAAGTATTGTCATGTTTCTGGCCCTTATCGGGCTGCAATGGTTTCATCAGTCGCAGAGGAAAAGCAGGGATGAGATATTGTCGCTGCTCAGGGAACTTGACTGGGAAACGATCCTGTTTCTTGTCGGGGTATTTGTTGTTGTCGGTGCCGTTGCAGAGGCAGGTCTGCTGATCGATCTTGCGGAATTCCTTTCGGAAATTACCGGCGGCAGCGTCGTTGCCGGTTTCCTGCTGATATTGTCCGTATCCATTCTTATATCCGGTTTTGTTGACAACGTACCCTATATCATCGTTATGCTTCCGGTTGCGCAGATGCTCGCGGAGCATCTGCGTCTGAATCCCGAGTTATACATGTTTGCACTTCTTGTCGGATCCTGCCTTGGAGGCAACCTGACACCTTTCGGAGCTTCTGCGAATATCGTTGCAATGGGTATACTGAAAAAGGAAGGATACCCCATGGGGTTCACCGGGTGGCTGAAAATAGGACTGCCATTCACGCTGATTACGACGGGGGCAGCAGCTGTTGCCTTGTGGGCTTTATGGAGTTGAGAGAATAATGCCGGAAATGCTCCTGCGTGTATTTCCGGTCAGGATGGGATCAGGCTTCTATACTGAAAAGAGCCCCTGCCTGCGGCTGGATGCCTGCCAGTGCGTATGGTTCTGATTTTGCCAGCTGTACAGCCGTTTGTATCTGTGCCTGGTAGTTTTTAATGAGTGCATCCGCATATTCGGGTGTTATACTGGAATTGGTATCGGGCTGAGGCGTTATTTTTATTTTAGCAAGATGATCAATAAGCGTATTCAGTATCTGTATTTTGCTGATAGAAACACCTGTCTGTTTTCCCTGTGCCGCTACTCCGGAAATATGATCGAACTGTGCATAAATGACAGCGGCCGGGTTTACGGGAACATACAGTTTTCCGCTTGTACCGCCTGAGATGAAGCTGTTATATGAATATGCATTCAGTAAAGAAAGATTCGTTATCATGTTACAGCCCTCCGCATTCCGTCTGCTATGTATAATATCGGAGAGCTGTAAAAAAAGTTTAGTCAGGGTTGTATGTGCGCAGGCATTGAATATTGATTTTCTTTTTTCGCACAGGGGAATACAGTGGCTTCTCCGGTATCTGATGCCTGAATCGATTTCTTCCCGCAGGGGGAATACCCCGGCCTCCGGTGCGTACAAAGGGTATAACCCCCGGTAGCGGTACCTTTAAGGAACTCCGTATTCCGCTGCAGACGGCTGTGTTAGTGATTCAATGTTTTACCGGAGCATACCGGAGTTTTCAAAAATACTGTTTGTTCCATTCTGCCAGACGGTCTTCCAGAGACTTTGGTGTCGTCACGGTATTCGTATTTACGGCATCTATCAGGTAGGGTAATACAATTTTTGTTTTCATAGTGTGCCATCTCAGTGGCATTTCGGAAAGCGGTTCTATATACGACGCAACCGGGATATTTGCCAGCAGGGAACTGTAATAAGTCGGAAACACACGTTCATTTACGCCTATAATTGAAGAAAATCCACCGGAAATACCGAATGTATTCATAGTAAGATGCATAGACTGCATATGATTTATCAACTCTTTCTGAGTAGACTCGGTAAAAAACCATTTGATGAATTTTTCTGCGCCCTTTTTTTCCCGGGCCTTTTTATACATTCCCAGCGTAATCATGGAGTCTGCAAGCGGTATTTTATTATCTTTGTGTATCCATCGGAAATCTATGTTGCTGAGCTGCTCCGCAGTAAGCGAAAACAACTCATCACTTGTCATATAGGAAAACAGACAACGTCCCGAAAGAACCTGTTTGTAACTTGGCGTATACAGGTATTTAAACGCGAAATCCTGCTCATCAGTTGATGAAGTGTTGGAATCAATCGTCCATGTATGCAGAAATGATACGGTTGCATCAAGTGCGTTTTTATTCCATATCAAATTGTTTCCCTTTTCATGGAAGTCTGTACCGCCAAGGATGGCTGCAAGATACAGAAAATCTTTATTCCATTGCGGGGCAAATCCCATACGTGTGTACATATTGCTGGCATTTTTTTCATTATAGGACGATGCCAGCGCCCGTATCTGGTCGAGTGAAAGCATGTAATTGTCACTGATAATGCCCGAATTTGCGGAAGCAAAAATAATGGCGGGAAGATTAAAGCTGACAGGAATAAGATAGGTGTAACCTTTACTTTTGCCTGTTGCAAGCAACTGGGGATAGAATATACTTTTGTTTATTTCCTGCGACGCAAACAGGTAATTCAGTGACTGAAAATACCGTAGCGAATTTTCAGTATGTAAAGAAGTACCGATAATAATATCGGGAGGGAGTTCATCTTTTGACGGAGGTACGGAAGATGCAGGATTTTCCTTGTATACAACCACTACCTTTATTTTATCCTGCGAGGCATTGAATAGTTCAGTATATGGAACAAACTCACTCCGGTTTGTCCATATAATAACGGGCTTCGAAGAAGCCGTACCGCAGGACAGGAAAAGAGTCAGCAGTACACATAATGCACATACTGCTGCCACCCGTGAAACAGATGAATATCGCTTTTTTTCAGACACGTAAAAGATTTTTTGCAGTTTCATATATTGCAGAATATACAGCGTCTATTTTGTCTTCATCAAGACTGCTGAACGCAATACGGAGTGTTTCCGGATCGATTGCTATTGTTCCGATACCTTTTTTGTTGAGCAGCTCCATCCGCAGGAGTTCTGCATCTATGCCGGTAAGGTGCAGGCTCATAAAGTATCCGGAATTGAACGGGAGTGCAGAAACAACTTCTGAGTGGTGAGTATCCGTGAACGCCTTTACCTTCCGGTACCGGTTTTCCAGAATTTTTCTGAAATCAGCCTTTTGTTCTTCAAGTGACGGATCCTGGAATGCATGCATCATGATAGATTGAACCGGCGTTGAAGAACAGGAAACCGAAGATCTGATAA
>DCFS01000224.1:3785-3953 GCA_002319875.1 Treponema sp. UBA1798
CACCGAAGGTAATGAAACCACAACGGAAGCCCCAGACGAAATCTTCCTTTGTGGGGCCGTCGATTTTTACGGCAAGGACATTTTCATGTATATCTGCAAGATATGAAAAGAGGGATTGTTGTTCGATGTCAGGTTCGTAATTCAGACCGAAATAGGCGTCATCACATA
>DCFS01000224.1:4364-4561 GCA_002319875.1 Treponema sp. UBA1798
GCACTATCCAGGCCACTTATATTGAATTTTCCGTTACGGAACATTTTGAACTGATGAAATGCAGCCCCCCGTCTGGTTTCCGCGATAAGGGAATAATTATCCCAGGAAGGATCTGCTGCGAGCAGCGGCTGTTCAGGCCCGAGAAAAAGGTCGGCAATATAGGAAATTCCGGCCGTAAGGCCTGGAACAACTACAGG
>DCFS01000188.1 GCA_002319875.1 Treponema sp. UBA1798
GAATGCCACATAATCAAAACCCAGGCCATCCAGCACTTTACGCGCATAATCGTAACCGAGCAGTGTCGGATTACATTTGACAAACGTATGCAGTTTTTTTTCAGTAAGCAGATACTTTGCCATACTTTCAATTTCAGCCGGCGGACAGCCGTGAAGCGTTGAAATAGTCACACTTCTGCTCACGGTACCCTGAATCCGTTCGATATCGTCTATCGTAACGTGCTGAAGTCTGCCGCTCCGGACTGCTTCAAGTGCAGTAGCTTTACATTCCCTGAATATGGCAGTATTTTCCGCATGCTGCATTTCTTCTATATATCTGTTTATTTTGGGAAGGCTGATACCGGCAAGGTCGTATCCCACACTCATATTAAATACGAAACCATTCCAGCTGCCAAGCCCAAGTTCCTTTGAAAGTATTTTAAGGCAAAACCACGCTTTCACATATTCATCATAGGCCTGCGGTACATACAGTTCCGTACTCCATTCGCAGTTATACCCTTCATCGCCTGCAAGAATACAGGGCTTGGAAACAGGCAGGTCGTCACCGTCAATTTTCTGTACAGTCTTGAGTTCGAAGAAACGGCCGCCGCACAGATAGGCAGCTATGATATTCTGTGCCAGTTGCGTGTGAGGTCCCGCTGCCGGACCAAACGGCATTTCCGGCGTCTCACCGAATAATGAAAGCTTTTTAGCGCTGTCTGTCCTGTAAAATTCTCTGACAGAAAAAATTGTCTTTTCATTACTGTATTCATCAAAAATATGATTCAGCAGATTCCCGAATGGAATGGGTACCATTTTATCGCTCATATAACACTCTCCGATATACCAGTTAAATCTTACAGAACAACTGGTTAAGTCATTGCAATTTAATCAGTGTATTCTTTTGCAGTCTTTCAGTTGTTAATTCTCTTCCACAGATCGGCAGACTGTTCCCGTGATCTGGCCATAATTTCCTCTTCATCCATGTTGATAAGAACACGGTTCTCCATCAAAACCTTCCCCGCGCATACCGTAGTAATGACACTCCGACCATTCATACCAAAAACTATATGCCCGTTTATATTTGAAGCGTTGACCGGTGTAAGCGGTATATAATCGGTAACAATTACATCAGCTGCAGCACCCTGTTTAAGGACTCCCAGTTCCGGTTTAAAATAACGATTTGCCATAACTGCATTATTTTTGAACAGCAGCGAAGGTATTTCCTCCCATCCTGCATTCGGATCTCCGGTAGCATGCTTATGGATGAGGTTTCCGACTTTATAACTTTCCAGCATGTCGTTAGTGTATCCGTCGGTTCCCAGGCCCAGCATGATGCATTTCTGGAACATTGCCGGAACATCGCCGCAGCCAACCGCATTTCCCATATTACTTTCAGGATTATGGACGACCATTGTATCGGTTTCCTTTATCATATCCATTTCCTGATTATCAACATGGACACAGTGAACAGCCAGTGTTTTCGGACCAAGAATATTCATGTCATACAGGCGATTGATGATACGCTTGCCGTATCTCGATAAACAGTCTGTTACATCGCTCAAACCTTCAGCAACATGAATATGACAGCCGGTATTGTAGTCATCTGCCAGTTGCGCGCATTTTTCCATTGTTTTATCGCTGATTGTAAAAGAGGCATGCATACCGACCATGCCAGCCTGCATCGTGTTATGCTCCGCATTACACTGCTTTATAAATGCTTCATTTTCAGCTATGGACGCAACTGATTTTTTTTCACCGTCACGGTCGCTTACCTCATAACAGAGACAAGTCCGTATTCCGGCTTCTGCCGCCGCACGGCTGATTTCATAAAGACTGCCTTCTACGGAACCGAAACTGGCATGGTGATCAAAAACTGTTGTTACACCATTCTTTATACAGTCGAGATATACCGATTTTGCGGACCAGTAGGTATCCTGCAGATTCATCGTGCGATCGAGTTTCCACCATAAACCCTCAAGAATATCAAGGAAACCTTTCGGATTATACCCCTTTATGGTAAGTCCGCGGGCAAATGCAGAATAAATATGATTATGCATATTGATCAGCGCCGGCATAATAGTACCGCCCCTGGCATCTATAAAACGGGCATCGGGATATCTGCTTTTGAGTTCGGCAAAAATTCCTGTCTCCTTAATAATTCCACCGTCGCAAACAACCGCACCATTTGTAATAAAAGGATTGCTGTCATCACGGGTAATAACCCGTCCGTTACCGATAATAATCATATACTCCCCTGCTTTTGTACACATTATATCATACCACAAAAGGAAGGCAAGTCATCATCTAAATATTTTTAAGGACAACTAAAAAATAATCTATTTTTTAGTTGCAAAATCACACAACTGCTTTATACTTAAACCGATGTAACAGCAAGGAGAAAGATTTGCCTTATACAAATGATATGAAAAAAGAAACGGACCTTTTGTTCAGTCTTGACGGAACACCTCCTGTAAGGCTCGCATTTCCACTCGCATTCCAGCATGTCGTCGCAATGATCGTCGGATGTGTTACTCCGGCACTTATTCTGGCAAATATTACTCATATTGCGCCTGCAGCAAAAATCTATCTTGTTCAGAGCTCTCTTGTTATTGCCGGGCTGTCGACACTTGTACAACTGTTCCGGCCTGCTAAATTTCTGGGAAGCGGACTGCCTGTTATTCTCGGGGTCAGTTTTGCGTATCTTCCAAGCATGCAGGCAATCGCAGAAGGATACGATCTGGCTACGATTTTTGGCGCACAGATCGCTGGCGGGTGCGTTGCCATAGTGGCAGGAGTTTTTATCAGACAGCTCAGAAAATTTTTCCCGCCACTTATAACAGGAACGGTTGTTTTTACGATCGGGCTGTCTCTGTATCCAACCGCAATTAATTACATGGCTGGTGGGACAGGCTCCCCTCGATATGGATCATGGGAAAACTGGCTTATTTCATTTTTTACACTGGCAGTTGTTACACTGCTCACCCATTTTGGCAAAGGTGTTTTTAAGCTTGCATCCATTCTCGCCGGAATCATTGCCGGATATCTTGCTTCCCTGCCATTCGGGCTCGTAAATTTTACAGCCCTTTCGGCAGCCTCCGCATTCCAGCTACCACAGATATTGTACTTCGGTATCAAATTTGAAATTTCCAGCTGCATAGCGATCGGTATACTGTTTGCCATCAACTCAATTCAGCTCATCGGAGATTTCACTGCCACTACAATAGGAGGACTTGAACGGGAACCGACGACGGACGAACTGCATGGCGGCATCATAGGCTATGGTATTACAAACATATTCGGCAGCCTGATCGGGGGACTTCCTACTGCAACCTACAGCCAGAATGTAGGCATTGTCACGTCAACAAAGGTTATTAACCGGAAAATGATGGGGCTTGCTGCAATACTGATTCTGTTTGCCGGTATGATACCAAAATTCTCAGCGCTCCTCACTACAATTCCGCAATGTGTTCTCGGCGGCGCGACTATTTCCGTTTTCGCTTCAATCGCCATGACCGGCATGAAACTTGTTACGTCATCTCCGATGAGCTTCCGGAATTCATCGATTGTCGGGCTTTCAGCAGCTCTCGGTATCGGCATCAGTCAGGCCAGTACAGCACTTTCCTCATTCCCGGACTGGGTACTTGTCATATTCGGAAAATCTCCGGTCGTTGTAGCCACACTGGTCGCCGTGCTCCTTAATATCATCCTGCCCAAACCTGAGCAGGACGAACACCGGCAATTCTAGCGCAAATTTTCCCTGATGTCAGTCAGCTGCTTATCGGTCAAACCGACCGTTTCACGCAGGTATTTTTCCGCTACTTTGCCAACCGTTTTGTCGGTAACAGCTTTATCATGATTCATGACTTTAAACATATCCGGAATGGTACGACCGATCGCTTCATACTGCGGTGAAGCTTTTTTTACGCCGAAATAATTTTCAAAGCTGATCATGTAATCGGCGCTCATTTCTTCAAGTGTAGCACCTGAAGCTGCTTCCAGTACGGCACAGACAAAACCGGCACGGTCTTTACCTTCATTACAGTGGACAAGATACGGTCCGTTCTTGTGTTCTGCCAGAAAAACAAGCCCGTCATGGAGTTTTGCAACAAAATCTTTATCAGTAAAATCTACTCCCATATTAAGAAATACGACATTTCCGGCATCAGTCAGGGAAGCATAATAGGGGACATCCGTAAGATGAGACGCTGCGCTTTCCCTGCTGTCGGCAAGATTCAGTACTGTCTGTATTTTTGCCGCCTCTGCAAGTTTTGCAGCATAAGGCGCACGCACATCTCCTAATACGGGATTGCAGGAACGATACAGGCGGTTCTGCGCTATTTTTCCTGCCTTTACAGCGCGAAAGTTGGCGAAAACCTCATCCGAACTGTATGCAGACCGGTCATCACTCTTTTTTAACTGTCTGATCTGGTATTCCTGAAGATAACCTGCCTTGCTTTTAAGGGTAACCGTTACGGGAGTACCAGCAGCAGCGCTGCTTGTCTTTGCAAAATTTCCCATATTGATCGCAAGGGAAACAGTCCCCTTACTCAGACGGATCAGATATTTTCCGTTATCGACATCACTGTAATTAGTACATACAGGAGATTCGTATGCAAACGTCCCCGCTTCAACTTTTGCGATATCACCGGCTTCATAACCTTTCCCGGTAAATTCGGCTTCCGTCACTGCAAGAGTACAGTTCCCGTATTTATCAACGGATGAAACAGTTGTAGTCACAGCCTCTGTCTTTACAGACTGTGCAGCTATACCGTTATCTGCCGCTCTGCCGGCAGATGCACAGCTGAAACAGAATAACGTACCACTTAAGGCAAAAAGCACACCAGCCGTTTTCAACAATTTTTTATTCATATTATCCTCCAGATCAGCTTCATAGTATAACAAAACTGAAGACGTAATGCGACCCCTGAATCAACAAGCCCTCAACACAAATAAAGAGATTCATATTTCATAGTTATCCGCAGAAAACCACAAAGATGTTTTTTTATGATCGTATGGCCCAGCGCAGACGAACTGATCTGGATCGCGGATTACTGAATCGCTCTTCCTTACTTTCCCTTATTTCGTGATCCTGAATATGAGAATAAATTCCGAATCGCTCCCCTTCTTCAAAAGCCCGGACTACACGACAGTCTTCTCCGGAATGAAATGTAAGTATCACAACACGACCTCCGG
>DCFS01000149.1 GCA_002319875.1 Treponema sp. UBA1798
AACATTTTTCAATCGCATGGAAAGAGGCTATACGGGAATGAAAATATCCTCTTTCCGGTTTACCAAGCCTGTTTTATAGTTGACAGGGAAAAGGAAAAATACATGAGTGAAGAATATATCCTCAGAATGGAAAATATTACAAAACATTTTCCCGGAGTGGTAGCACTGGATAATGTGTCACTTTATGTGCGTCCGGGAACAGTTCATGCACTTATGGGAGAAAATGGAGCCGGAAAATCAACATTGATGAAATGCCTTTTTGGAATATATCATCCGGATTGCGGAAAAATTATATTCAAAGGTAAAGAAGTGAAATTCCGGGATACAAAGGACGCTTTGGAATCCGGTATCTCAATGATTCATCAGGAACTGTCGAATGTTCCGCAACGTACGGTAAGTCAGAATCTGTGGCTGGGCCGTGAACCGCTGAGAAAGAATTCTGGTGTTCACCTTATCGATCATAAAAGAATGGAACAGGATACTGATATTCTGTTAAAGCGCCTTGATATGATAATTGATCCTAAAGTAAATATGGATGTTTTATCAATAGCGGAACAGCAGAGTTGCGAAATAGCAAAAGCGGTATCATATGGAGCTTCTGTTGTAGTAATGGATGAGCCTACCTCATCGTTATCAGAGCGTGAAGTGGATCACCTGTTTAAGATAATTCGTGATCTTCGTTCAAATGGGGTTGCAATTATATATATATCTCACCGCATGAGTGAGATATTCCAGATAGCCGACGAAGTGACCGTTATGCGTGATGGCGCAAAAATCGGTACATATCCTGCACCGGAGCTTAACGAAGACAAGTTAATTAATCTGATGATAGGACGCGTAACGACACAACGATTTCCGGAAATAGTAAGTGAACCTGGTGATGTATGTCTGCAGGTAGATCATTTAACATCATCCAATTCTTCCTCTTTTAAAGATATCAGCTTTGATCTCAGAAGATCGGAAATACTGGGAATAGGTGGGCTGGTAGGAGCTCAGCGTACAGAACTTGTGGAATCGATTTTCGGTTTGAGGTCTGTGACAACAGGAAAAATAAGGGTAAGAGGAAAAGATATTATAATTCGCTCCCCGCATGATGCAATTAAAAATGGCATCGGACTCATAACTGAAGACCGGCGTGGTGCGGGTATATTTCCTCTGCTTTCAGTTACGATGAATACTGCTATAGCCTCACTGGAATACTATCGGAATAAAATACGGTTGATAAAGCATAAAGAGATTGATAAAAAAACGATTGAATTGAACAGTATGCTGCATACGAAAACACCATCCATGTCGACTCAAATTCAAAATCTGTCAGGCGGAAATCAGCAGAAAGTTATCGTAAGCCGGTGGCTGATGACACTGCCGGATATACTGATTATGGATGAACCAACCCGGGGTATAGATGTGGGAGCTAAGTATGAAATCTATACTATAATGGCAGAACTGGTAAAACAGGGGAAATCAATAATCATGGTTTCGTCAGAGATGCCGGAATTGATAGGTATGTCTCACCGTATTGTAGTTTTATGCAATGGCCGGCTGACAGGGATCCTTTATAACAAGGATGCGACACAGGAAGCTGTTATGCGCCTTGCTACGAAATTTTCATAAACAGGAGTTACAAAAATGGCAGACTTTACAGAAAAAGCAGTAAAACCTTGTACAGATGTAAAAGATACAATAAAGGGCATTGGAAGCAGATATACTAATTATATCACATTTATAGTATTGGCAATAATACTGGGGCTGTTGACCCATGGGCAGGCATTGAAAATAGATTCTGTTCAGAATCTTATGATAGCAGAATCTGTCCGTGCATTTACAGCACTTGGCGTCGGAATGATTATAATTACCCGTGGAATTGATCTGTCCATAGGTTATGTGATTTGTCTTACGACAAGTATTGCAGCTTCATTCTCTCAGAATGTGGATTATTCATCGGCCATGTATCCTGGCGTTGATTTTCCTCTCTGGCTGCCTGTTGTTGCGGCTGTTGTTGTAGGAATGCTTGTAGGTGCTTTTAACGGTGTCCTTGTTGCATATGCCAGGCTGCCCCCATTTATAGCTACACTGGGGACTCTTTCTCTTGCGCGCGGAACGCAACTTATTTATACCCAGGCAAAGGTTGTTGGAAGTTTGAAGGATTCTTACAAGCAGATAGCACAAGGGTTCGCCGGACCTGTTCCTAATCTTGTTATTTATGTGGCGATAGCCGCGCTTATAGTGTGGATTATCTTAAAGCATACAAGGCTTGGAGCAAATTTTTATGCAATAGGAGGAAATCCACAGGCTGCGCGTGTTGCCGGCATTAATGTAGAAAAAGATCTGGTTTTTGTATATACGTTCGCCGGTTCGCTTTACGGAATTGGCGGAGCGTTGATGGCTTCCCGTCTGGGACTCGCGAATTCACTTACCGGTAACGGAATGGAACTGGATGCTATTGCAGCTGTAACTGTAGGAGGTATATCACAGGCAGGTGGTGTAGGAACGATGGGTGGAATGATGATAGGTATCCTCACGCTTGGAATTATCAATTACGGGATGACTTATCTGGGAATCGATTCATATTATCAGCTGCTCATGAAAGGTGCAATTATTATTATTGCAGTTTTCTTTGATATGCGTAAGCATGCCCGTTCCGAATAGGGGAGAAAATAAAGTGTTTACTATTAAAGATGTCGCTTCTGATGCCGGAGTTTCTACGGCTACAGTTTCCCGTGTACTGAATAAAGAGGAAAATGTATCTGAAGTGACCTGCCGGAAGGTAAATGCTTCTATTACAAAACTTGGCTACCGTCTGCATTCGGCTGCAAGTACATTAAAATCTGGTAAATCAAGAATAATTGGTGTAATAGTACCTGAATTGTCCAATATATTCTGGATGACACTTTTTGAATACATTGAAGATATTCTGCAGAAGGCAGGTTATATTATGGTTCTCGGTTCATCTGGCAATTCGGTTGCCGGAGAAATCCGTCAGCTCGACAGTTTGCAGGACCGGATGGTTGACGGTATTATTGTTATACCATGCAGTCAGGAAGGAACTCATTTTAAGAAAATTCTTGACAAAGGTTTGCCGCTCGTTTTCCTTGATCGCTGGATACCGGAAATTCATGCGGACAGCGTTCTTGTTGATAATGAAGGTGGAACTTATGATGTAATCAGGGCTCTGATTTCTGATGGGTTCCAAAAGATAGGATTTGTTGGTGGAGATATGAGCCATGTTATTTTTCGGGAACGATTTTCAGGGTATAAGCATGCTTTAATGGATGCCGGTATCCCGTTTAATGAAAAATATACCTATCTTTCAGGAATTGTATTGGAAACAGGATATTTCGGCATGAAAAGGTTACTTGAAAAAAAAGATCATCCGGATGCCTTTTTTTATGTAAATTTGATGACGTCGCTTGGTGCCGCACAGTATCTGATAAAAGAGGCGCCTGAAATACAAAAAAAAATAGTTTGTGCAGGATTTGATAACGTATATTTTTCTTCTCTGTTGTGTTGCCGCTATCTAGTAGCGCAACCGGAAAAGGAAATGGGAAAACTGGTTGCGCAGATGATCCTTGATAAAGTACGGCATACGGATTCCTGTACGGAAGAAAATCGTGTGATACGTTTAAAAACAGAACTGATTCGTTGCTGATCGGTAAAATGGTATATGTTAGGAGGCTTTTATATGGCAAAAAACAGATTGATTGGCGATTATCCGGTTATTGGAATTCGTCCTGTAATTGATGGACGCCGGGGACCCCTGAAGGTACGTGAATCACTTGAGGCTCAGACAATGAATATGGCAAAGTCTGCCGCAGAATTGTTTACAAAAAATCTTTATTATACGAATGGAGAATCGGTAAAGGTAATTATAGCAGACACGACGATAGGCCGTGTTGCCGAAGCTGCGGCATGTGCTGATAAATTTAAGAAAGCCAGTGTTGATATAACTTTAACGGTTACCCCATGCTGGTGTTATGGTTCTGAAACAATGGATATGGATCCCATGACGATAAAAGGTGTCTGGGGTTTTAATGGTACGGAACGTCCTGGTGCTGTTTATCTTGCTGCTGTCCTTGCGGCGCATGCACAAAAAGGTTTACCTGCTTTCGGGATCTACGGAAAGGATGTGCAGGACGCCGATGCGAGCGGACTTACTCCTGATGTTCAGGAGAAGCTTTTACGTTTTGGACGTGCAGCTGTCGCTGCTGCTACAATGCGGGGCAAATCATATCTGCAGATAGGTTCTATCTGTATGGGAATTGCAGGATCGATTATAAATGTAGGTTTTTTTGAAAAATATCTCGGTATGCGTGTCGAGTCCGTCGATGAAGTAGAAATTATACGTCGTATGACAGAAGGCATTTATGACGAAGCTGATTTTAAGAATGCAGTTGCCTGGACAAAAAAGAATTGTCCGCTGGGATTTGACAAGAATCCGCAGCAAATGCAGCGAATGCCTGTGCAAAAAGAAAAGGAACTTGAATTTGTTGTGAAAATGATGTGTATCATCAAAGATCTTTTTAACGGTAATCAGAATCTTCCCAAGGGTTGCGAAGAAGAAATGGTTGGACATAATGCGATTGCCGGCGGTTTTCAGGGGCAGCGGCAGTGGACAGATTTTTATCCGAACTGTGACTTTGCAGAAGCGCTTTGTAATACTACATTTGACTGGAATGGTCCCCGGGAAACATACGTACTTGCTACAGAGAATGATACACTTAACTGTGCATCAATGTTGTTAGGCAAGTTACTGACCAACCGGGCTCAGATTTTTGCTGATGTACGGACCTATTGGAGTCAGGATGCTGTAAAAAAACTAACCGGATACAGCCTTGCCGGACATGCAAAAGATGCTGGCGGTTTCCTTCATTTAATTAATTCAGGGGCAGCCTGTCTTGATGCCTGCGGGGAAGTCAAAGATACAAATGGCGAAGGGGTATTTAAGCCGTTCTGGGAAATGACGGAAAAAGATGTTACTGCATGTCTTAAAGCGACAACGTGGAATTATGCGGATCTTGGTTATTTTCGCGGGGGTGGCTTTTCATCCCGATATCTGACTCGTGCTGAAATGCCTGCAACCATGATGCGTATAAATATAATAGATGGTTTTGGTCCTGTACTGCAGATAGCTGAGGGCTGGACGGTTCATCTTCCGGATGAAGTTTCAGACAGTATCTGGAAACGTACGGATTACACATGGCCGTGTACTTGGTTTGCACCAAGGTGTACGGGAAGGGGACCATTTAAATCTGCATACGATGTAATGAATAATTGGGGTGCCAATCATGGGGCCATAACTTATGGGCATATCGGTGCCGATCTTATTACACTGGCTTCCATTTTACGTATTCCTGTCTGCATGCATAACATTGATGAAGATGATATTTTCCGTCCTGCAGCGTGGAATGCTTTCGGAATGGATAAGGAAGGCCAGGATTACCGTGCCTGTGCACAATTTGGACCAATGTACGGTAAAAAATAGATATATCGGGGCAAAATAAAATAGAGGGGAACAAAACCAACCTGTTTTTATTAATTCTGCGGGATCATATACCCGTGATACCGCAGGCCTCTGTATTACTTACTGCTTCGCCAGGAGGCAGGGGTAATCCTTTCATATTTTTTAAACTGTTTATAGAATCTTTGTAAGGAGCCAAATCCGCTTTGCTCTGCAATGACATCGATCGGTGCATCAGATGAATGCATCAGTTTTTTACTGTGCTGGATTTTTCTGAAAATAATTTCTTCGTGGAGTGTTCTGCCGGTAATTTTCTTAAAACGGTATTCCAGCGTACGCCTGGAGGCAGGAACCTTTTGCAGTATATCTTTTACCGTAATTCCTGTATGAGCACTGTTTATAATAAAATTTAATGCAATACTTACAAGATCGTCTTCCGTTATCAGAATACGGGTAGAGTCCCGTTCAAATATGTCAAGGGGTGATACCGTATAGTTGTAAACTGCATCATTCTGCCTTCGGTCTATAAGCGAATCGAGTAATTTTGCAGCAGTAAATCCTATCTGTTCACAATTCACTGCTATGCTGGAAAGTGTTGGATTTGCCAGTTCACAGAGGATATCTTCGTTATCTACTCCCAGAACAGCGATATCCGATGGAACAGAAAGCTTTTCTTCTACCCGTGAATTGCGGCATGTTTTTATAATTTTCAAACCTATTGTATCGTTAGCAGCAAAAAGAGCTGTCGGGCGTGAGAGGGACAGCAGCCATTTTTTAAGTCCTTCTGTTTCAAGATCAAGCTGCTCCCACCATTTCAGGGGCCTTTCAAACCGGGCAATGTCATGTATATCCTTCCGGAAACCTTCCAGTCTGTATTGAGACCACTGTGCACCATTTACTCCCGCCCAGGCAAAATGATTATGCCCTAGCCGTGAAAGGTAATATCCGGCTTTGATTCCGGTAACATAATCATCGTTATTTACTTCAAAAAAGCCGAGTCCTGAATATGCGTCGGCAACATCAATAATGGGAATTCCCAGTTTTGAAAGTTTTGCTCCATCAGAACGGCTTTCAATTCTGGCTATAATACCATCAAGTTTGCAGCTTGCATCAAGGCCGTAAGAAAACATCCAGTCGTATCCGAGCAGATTCCAGTCTGCTTTTTGCCGGGAATATTGAATGATTCCTCGTGCTATACCCCGCGCATAGGCATCGTCAATCGTAATATATAATCCGATATTTTTTGCCGGCATATATGCAGTATAAATCCGAATTGCGCAAAATGGAATATAGGGTACGCAAAAAGAGAATTGTCCGTATTGAAAAATGACTTCACTATACTAACTGTAAAAATATATAGATATGTAATTTTTTTTAACAGGAGCAGAGAATGAAACTGACTGATATCCCCCGGATAGGTATAGGAACGTTCGGTTCAGATCATGTTAATGCCAATACGGTATCTCAAGCAGTTGAATATGCGCTGGATTATGGATATCGGCATGTGGATTGTGCGTCAGTATACGGAAATGAAGCTCAAATAGGGACCGTATTAAAAAAGATATTTATGGCCGGTACACTTTCACGGGAGGAAGTATGGATTACATCGAAACTCTGGAATGATATGCATGCAGAGAAAGATGTTATCAGATCATGTGAAAAAACTTTGAAAGATTTACAGACTGATTATCTGGATCTTTATCTGGTACATTGGCCGTTTCCCAACTATCATCCGCCAAAGTGTGATGTAAGTTCAAGAAGCCCTGATGCACGTCCGTATATACATGAAGAATATATGAGGACATGGCATAAGATGGAAGAACTCGTTGATAAGGGACTTGTACGGCACATAGGAACTTCGAATATGACTGTTTCCAAACTGGGACAGGTTCTGCGCGATGCACGGATAAAACCATATGTGAATGAGATGGAATTACATCCCACTTTCCAGCAGAAAGATCTTCTGGACTTTGCTAAAAATAACGGTATAGTACCTGTCGCTTACTGTCCGCTGGGGTCTCCGGGAAGACCGGAACGTGACCGGACCCCTGATGATGCAGTAGATATGGAAGATTCTGTCATTCGAAAGATAGCTGCACAGCATGGAATTCATCCCGCTGCAGTTTGTCTGAAATGGGAAGCTGGACGTGGTGCCGTACCAATTCCTTTTTCGACAAATCCACGAAATATAGAATCGAACTTTAAAGCTGTTATGGAGGACCCGCTCACTGAAGAAGAAATGACTGAAATAGAAAAGGTTGATAAAAACAGCCGGCTGATAAAGGGGCAGGTTTTCTTGTGGAAAGATGCTGCTGACTGGCATGATTTGTGGAAATAGAAAAAAATATATAAAGGGAGGTCTGTATGAATGAATTTATTCATGGAAAAAAGATGACAGGCGCAATTCTGCCTGGCAATAGTTCTGTTGCATTTAAGGAATACGATGTACCTGTTCCCGGATATGGACAGGTTCTTGTACGGATGAAATCTTCGACTATCTGTGGAAGTGATATACGCTGCATATACCGTGAGCACCTGGGAAAAGGGCCTGAAGCATATCAGGGAGTTATCGCCGGGCATGAACCCTGTGGTATCGTAGAAGAAATCGGACCGGGACTTAAACGCTTCAAAAAAGGCGACCGTGTTATTATTTATCATATTTCAGGGTGCGGTGTATGTCATGATTGCCGCATGGGATATCAGATTTCCTGTAAGAGTCCGTACCGTGCGGCTTACGGCTGGCAGAGAAACGGCGGTATGGCCCCGTATCTTCTTGCAGAAGAAAAAGACCTTGTGGCTCTTCCAGATGAACTAAGTTATACAGACGGCGCCCAGGTAGCCTGCGGATTCGGTACCGTCTACGAGGGACTTGAAAAAATCGGCGTATGCGGGGATGACGCTGTCCTTGTAGTAGGTTTGGGGCCTGTTGGTCTTGCAGCTTTGATGCTTGCAAAAGCAATGGGGGCTAATAGAACAATCGGAGTTGAAGGGATCTCTGAACGGGCAGAAGTAGCAAAAAAACTCGGGCTGGCTGATTATGTATTTGCTCCCGGTGAAGAGACAGAAGCAAAGATCAGGGAAGTAACCGGAGGATTCGGTTGTGAACGTTCAGTTGACTGCAGTGCAAATCCTGCCGGACGGGAACTTGCAATTCGTGCGACGAGGGAATGGGGCAAGATCGCTATGGTGGGTGAAGGTAATACGGTAACTTTTCATCCAAGTCCTGATATTATACACGGACAGAAAACAATTTACGGTTCATGGGTGACATCCCTATGGAGAATGGAAGATCTTGTTGAACGGCTTGTACGCTGGAATGTCCATCCTGAGAAACTGGTAACCCACCGGTTTGCCCTGGATAAAGCCGGAGACGCATATGCGCTTATGGCATCGGGAAAGTGCGGAAAGGTTGCTGTCTGTTTTGATGAAGAATTGAAATAAGAAGGCAGTATTTTTTTCCGGTTGCAATGACTGGAAGGTGTAAATGGCTGCAAAGGAGGAATATATGCTTATAAATGTATCACCTGTTATCAGTCCGGAATTGATCGCTGTTCTGCACCGGATGGGACATGGAGATGAAATTGTACTTGCCGATGCGTTCTTTCCGGGCGACAGCTGCAATGCAAGGGTTATCCGTGCAGATGGGATCCGGATACCGAAGCTGCTCGACGGAATCCTTCGACTTATAAATCTTGACCCGTATGTGAAAACGCCTCTTTTTATGATGGCTCCTGCCCCCGGTGATAAACAGGATCCTTCGGTGGAAAAATCATATAGAGAAGTAATAGATAAACTTTGGCCAGGGACTCCCGTTGTGGAACGTATAGAAAGGTATGCCTTTTATGAACGTTCCAGAACGGCTTATGCAGTAATCATGACAGGAGAAACTGTACCATATGGAAATATTATACTGAAAAAAGGTGTAGTACCAGTAAAGGATGAATTTAAGCAGTAGAAGGAAAAACAGTATAAAAATGTGGAAAGCTGCTTTCGAAAATAATAGACTTTTGAAAGTGGACTTGGGAAAGGAAAAAATTCCTTTTTTATGTATGTTGCGGCAGCAGAA
>DCFS01000082.1 GCA_002319875.1 Treponema sp. UBA1798
CACGTCTCAATATGAAAACACAGCATAATACACGAACCATTCAGCTGCATTTCCTTTACATTTTCTGCTACAGGCTGTCTTTATCATCATCTTCGGAAGATCCCATAGGCAGCCCCTTCCATTGGGCATTGAGGTACGAATCTATAAACTGATCAATATCCCCATCCATAACAGCCTGAATATTTCCAGTTTCATATTTCGTACGGTGATCTTTTACCATTGTATATGGTTGAAACACATAGGAACGGATCTGGTTACCCCAGGATATATCTTTTTTTTCAACTCCGTATTTAGCGTTTTCCTTTTCCTGCTTTTCTTTGTAATAGGCATACAACTTAGCCTTAAGAATACTCATAGCCGTCTGTCTGTTCATAATCTGGCTGCGTTCGCTCTGGCAGGCAACAACGATACCAGTCGGCAAATGGGTAAAACGGACAGCAGAATCTGTTTTATTTACATGCTGTCCTCCCTTACCACCGGAACGATAGGTATCCACCCGGAGGTCTTCAGGCCGTATTTCCACTTCTATGGAATCATCCAGAACAGGAAAAACAAATACAGAAGAAAAAGATGTATGCCTGCGCGCATTTGCATCAAACGGACTGATTCTCACAAGACGGTGTACACCTGCCTCGCCTTTCAAATATCCGTATACATAATCACCATTAATCTGGAGTGTAACGGATTTCAAGCCCCCTTCAGCCTCAAGCATATCAACGGTTTCCATCTTAAATCCGCGGCGCTCTGCCCATCTGATATACATACGGCTGAGCATATATGCCCAGTCGCATGCTTCTGTTCCGCCTGCACCCGAATGTATCGTAAGAAAAGCACTGCTTCTGTCAGCCTCGCCCGACAGAAGATTTAAGATACTCTGCCGGTCAAATTTTGATTTTGCGGCATCATACATTTCCCTGAGTTCAAGCTCTGCAGACTGGTCGTTACTTTCAACCCCAAGCTCATACATTGCGTCCAGATCATTCGCAGCAGCCATCAGTTCCCGCCAGGGTTCGATTCTCCCCTTCAATAATTTTATATCATTCAGAATACGTTCAGCCTTATCATGGTCATCCCAGAACGCGGGAGCTGTTGTAAGGGCTTCTTTTTCAGATATTTTTTTATTAATTGAGTCCGGGTCAAAGACGCCCCCAAACATTCATAATGTCTTCTTTCAATACCGTTATCGGCATTTTCCAGTCTTCAAGCATAAGTCATTCCTTGTAAATCAAAATTACAAAATTATTGTAGTCCCGATCATCTTCAAAAACTGCCAGAATTATAAAAATATCTCCGCTGTTTTTTCATGATTTGATCAGGCAACTCCGCCATTTTTTCTGTTTTAATTCAGTAACAGCAAACAATCCGTCCACCGGATACTGATAAAACCGTATTGTATCATAATAATCGGTTACCCGGTCCATTTCCCTTTTCAAATCTTCATATTGCGTTACAGTAATACCTGTATGCTCCCAGCATGCTCGCTGCATTTTTTTGAATCCGAATAGTGTCAGAATAAGAGAAAGACTTTTTGCGGAATCAATTCCACCGGGATCAAGGACTACCGAAACGAACATATACCTATACCATAAATTAAACAAACCGTCTTGTCAAACCATTGATTTTATCATCTCATCATTATAATATACTATGTATGAACCGTCGAAAGCAAATCCATCTGTCAATCGTGTTTGCTGCCGTTCTTTTTATCACAATACCGGTATCCGTATTGCCGCAATCAGGGAAACCTGTTGTAAGCGATATTCAGGCGGAAGCTATATCTCAAACAACCATAAAGATTACCTGGAAACTTCCGGAAAATAAAAATATTGTGATTTCTTCACTTCAGGTATTCCGTGCTTCGAAACCATTTGCATCAACAGTTGACCTGTCTGCAGATAAACCGCTTGCAGAGCTTGCTCCCGGAACCCTGTTCTATAACGATATGGTAAAAAATTATCACGAATATTATTATGCACTTATCGTGACCACAAAGGACGGACCGTACCGTATAATCCTGCCGACAATTAACGCAACAGTTAACGGCGTTCATGTAAAAACCTGTCTGAAAAAAAATGAAACCGCAACGCTTTCTGAATCGGCAAAAGAAAGACTTCCTGCAGCAGGCACGCTGCGCGGAATGCCGTTGCCCCGCCTCGATATTCTTGAGGGACAGACAGAAACACCGGTTACCATGAGCAGGGAAGCTCTTGAATCTGCACGGGAATTAAGCGGAAGTCTTCCTGAAGACGCTAAAATCAGACTTTCCCCTTACGCATTTGAGGAGGATATGATTTCTCCGCCCGGTGGAGATGAATACACGCTGTTTGACATACTTCACACTACGTTTGCAAAAGAAAAATATACAGAGGGTACTGAAAAATTGACTGCTTTTCTGAATATAAACAGAAATGAAAATATTACGGACAGATCTCTATTTTATCTTGCTGAATGTCAGTATTTTTCCGGTGACTACAGAAACGCAATTATGTCATTTCTGAAAGTCCAGGATAAATATCCGGTCCTGACCAGACAGTGGATCGAATCGTCTCTCGATTTAATAAATATTCCGTATTAAATCTACAAGAGCGGGAGTTCTTTTCAGTCCCAGAGAATCGGCTGAAGAAAGCACAGCATTTGCTTTGGTACTTTTTCCCTGTGCTGTTGCAGCAGGGGCAGTTTCCTGTGTCACAGCCTGAGCCTTCTGCTCCGGCATTGTCGTTACCGCCACTTCATCACCGATATTTACCCTGTCAAAAAAGCCTTTATTTTCAAGGATACCTTCCGAAATCTCTTCCCCGGCATCTGTAACAGAAAGTGTACCAAGTATTGACTGGTCACTGTACACAATTCCAGGCCCCGTGTCGGCTGTCCGTAATTCTCCTTTTTTTATTACAGCGAGTTTTGTGTCTTTTACCATACCTTCTGACTTGCCAATATCAATCAACAGAATATTTCCATCCCTCGCAATTATCTTCCCGCGTATCGGCAGCTTGTCAAGCACATTCTGACGGAGTTTTCTAAGAACATCCGCATAGCGGTCATTTCCCGTACGGAACAGCGAAAAGTCAGCGGTTTTTGTTCCTGTACGCGCAGAAAACATTGAAGCATTAACCGTAATTTCACGGCTGTTTTCATCTGTTGAAACCAGGATAAAATAATCACAACCTGCAGAACGGGCATTTCTATACGCATCTCCGTAGCCGGAAACAGGTTCAGAAGACACATCCACAGAAGTCGTCGCAATACCGGAAAAAATATCTGCCGCCATTTCAGCAGTAATCCGTTCCGAATCAGTATGCAGTAACTGGACAGGCGCGGCCATATAATAAATACCAAGCCGCCAGCGGATTTTATCAAGATCAAAAGGCTTTACATTCCATTTGACAGCCAATGTATGGCTCATAAGAGATTCATAGGCCTCAACTTTATCGTTCAGAGTGACAGGAACGGCCGAATCCGAATTTTGCTGGATAAACTTAAGCTGTTCAAGGTATAGTTCGTTCAAACCATCCCGCTTCAGCATTTCAGCATATGCCGTTCTGGCCGGAGTATTCATAGGATCGAGTTTCAGCGCCCGCTGAAATTCATAATGAGCCAGACTTTCCTGATATTTTTTTTCATAACCTGAAGCTTTTCCGATATGGTACTGAGCCCATGCAGAACGCCTTGAATCCTCAACAGGTAAAAACTTCTCTGCCAGAAGTTCTAAAGCGCCCCTCATTATTTCATCCTGGGGATCAACTGAAATTCCTGTAGACCATGAGGACAACGCATCTTCATCCTTTCCGAGTTTATAAAGTGCAAGCCCTTTCATATACCATGCATCCGTACAATTACGGTTCCGTCCGATGCGGAAGTCACAGATATCTATAACATCATCGTATTTTTTTTGTGAATATAAAATGGAAGCAAGAAGTGCATATGCCTTATCATAATTACCGTTTATCTGAACAGCTGCACGGGCATAATGTTCAGCTTCTCCCCAATCACCTCTGCGGGCGGCAAGATAGGAAGCAAGATAATGTACTTCAGCTTCGCCGGAATGATATTGAATTGCCTGATTAATATACTTTAAAGCAATATCATTTTTTCCCATCTCAGCGGATATCAATGCCAGACTCAGCAGGACTTTTCTATTCGTTCCCTGACGACGGAGCGCATCCTCAAACCTTTTCTCCGCACCCGACAATCTGCCGTCAAAAAGGTCCAGTTCCGCAAGTCCGAAACGTGCATCTATATCATTCGGATATGAAACCAGTATCTTTTCAAAAACAGTTCTTGCGTCAGCCAGCTTTCCCAATGAAATAAAAGCCATACCCCGTAAATTCAATATCTGTGCATTATCAGCCGTATATTTTTCCGCAGTATTCGAATACTCGACGGCGAGATCATACTGTTCAAGCTGATAGGCACACTGTGCCAGATGGAACCACGCATCCGCAAAGGCCGGATTTATCTGAAGGGCTTCCCGGAAATACTGGGATGCTGTATACCAGTCTTCTTCCGATTGACTTTCAACGCCAGTTGTATATAAATCAACCGCTGATGATCTGCTGCTCTGAGAAACAAGAGGCAACGAATCTATCGAAAAAAAAAGTAATAAAAAAAAACAACAGAACGCGTTATGCAATTTTTCCATCAGATTTTTCTTCCCCGTTTTTCCGGATAACTTTTATGACATTAATACGATGGCCTTCCATATCCTGAACGATAAAATCGTAGAGATTCCAGACCGCCTTTTCATATTTAACAGGAATTTTCCCGAACAGATCAAATACAAACCCTCCGAGCGTATCAAATTCCTCAGAAGGGAAACCGGAACCTATCGTTTCATTAAGATCCTCAAGATTGACACGTGCATCACACAGCCACATATTGTCACCCACAGAAAGAATATCTTCCCGTTCATTATCAAACTCATCCTGAATATCACCAACTATTTCCTCGATGATATCCTCCATTGTAACAATACCCGAAATTCCCCCATACTCATCAATCGCCATCGCTATATGAAGGTGCCGCCGCTTGAATTCACGCAGAAGACTGTCAATCCGTTTTGATTCAGGTACGAAATACGCTTTACGTATAATTTTTTCAAGATCCACAGCTTCATGCCGGGAAAAAGCATGTATCAGATCCTTTACATATAAAACACCGACGACATTGTCTATTGATTCACTGTAAACAGGAAAGCGGGAATGCCCGCTGGCAGCAATCCGGTCAAGCAATTCCGCTTCAGGTGTATCGATTGAAATAAAATCCACATCGATGCGGGGAACCATTACTTCCTTTACGGACGTTTGTGAAAGATCTTCTATGCCCCGTATCATATCACGTTTTTCTTCATTCAGTATTTCCTGCTGCTTACGGCTTGAAGAAAAAGTACTGCTGTCCGTCTCTTCCGGAGTTCTGCTTTTCCTGTGAGTAAAATCAAAAAAACTCATATTCGTCAATCCGCCATAATCCGCTCTGATTCCAGACCGTCAAGAAGTTTCTCCTGTAGTATCAGCATGGGACACAGCGGTTCTTCTCCTTTTGCTATATGTTCTTCTCCATGATCCATTCCATTTAAATGCAGCAGTCCGTGCAGCAGCAGACGTTTCAATTCATCATTTTCATTACTGTTGAAATAAGCGGCATTAGTCTTAAGCATATCCAGGCTGATAACAATATCCCCCATATTTCTCCATTGCGTTCCCTTTTCATCCTGATATTCATCGCCGCTTTCAAAAGATAAAACATCCGTAGGGCCGTCGATATGCCGGTAAGTTATATTCAGTTCCCTGATAAAGTTATCGGTACAAAACAGTATCGAAATCTCCTCACCGTCATAATTGAGAAGCCTCATAACTTTCTGCATAAAAGGTTCAATATTACAAAGCCATTCAGGCGCAGCAAGCCCCTCCTGCATCGTAATCAAAACGGAATCAGCCATCAATTTCTCCGGGGGAACCGGCAGCATCAGGATCTTTCTGCTCCGGATATTCGATACGGCTATGATAGTAGCCTGCAAGCAGCTGCACAAAAGAATCGTGAATTAATGTAATGTCACGAAACGTAAGCGGACAATTATCAAGCTGATGTTGTTCAATTTTACAGCTGATGAGCTTCTGGATGAATTTATCAAGACGTGTTACAGAAGGATTATCCAGTGTGCGGCAGGCAGCCTCAACGGTATCAGCCAGCATAACGACAGCGGCCTCACGGGTGGAAGGCGGCATACCGTTATAAGAAAAATCTTCAGGAGAAACAGACGGATCTTTTTTCTTCGCTTCATTATAAAAATAGGCGATCAGGCTGTTTCCGTGGTGTTCGGCGATAATATCAACAATCTGCTGGGGGAGCCGTATCTGATGTGCCTTTTCAATACCTTTTTTTACATGACTGCGTATAACGGAAACAGAAAGCGACGGGTTTATTTCATTATGCTTGTTTTCGCCCCCGCCCTGATTTTCTACGAAATACTCTGACTGATCCATTTTTCCGATATCATGATAGTAAGATCCAACCCTTGCAACAAGGGAATTTGCACCAATCTCACGGCACGCGCTTTCTGCAAGAGAAGCTACCAGCATGGAATGGCTATAAGTACCACTTGCGGTAAGAAGCATCCGGCGCATAATCGGATTATTGAGATCACTCAGATCGATAAGACGGAATACGGAGGCTGTGTTAAACATCAATTCAAGCGGTGTCAGAAACCCGAGCGCCAGAATACCTGAAATAAAGCCGTTAAACGCAACGCCACCACAAACTTTAACCATATCGGAAAAATCATCATTAAATATCACCTTAAACAGAACGATAAACATAACATTCAGCAGTGACAATA
>DCFS01000131.1 GCA_002319875.1 Treponema sp. UBA1798
CGCGCAAACCTGCGATCCACCACACAATGGGCGGACTGGAAATCAATGAAAAAGCACAGGTTATCAGTACAGCAGGTCAGGTAATTCCTGGATTCTATGCCGCAGGTGAAGTTACCGGTGGTATTCATGCAGGCAACAGGGTCGGCGGAAACGCTCTTCCGGATATTATGGTATTTGGTCGTATTGCAGGTAAAAACGCAGCTGCTGATTAAACGCCATATTCTTTGCATATTGATCAGGAAAAGTATTACAGAAACATAAGATACTTTCCCTGAAAACAAATATCAGGATGTATTTATCAGGCACCGCATTCAGGATTGCTATTGAAAAATATTCAATACTTCCGGAACGTCGGTGCCATTGATACAATATTATGAAATTCTGCATAATAAAATGAAGAACCGGGGAAAAAAACTCAAAGAAAATGTACCTGAAACTCCCCTGGTGACAGGAGTTTGTATGCCCGTACATACTGTTTTTAATCCCCAGAGAGATATAATTACTTGTGAAGAATGGTTTTCTCGTGCTGATCCCTGTACAGGGAAGATCTTGAATAGTATCTGTTCTGTCCTTTCAATTTCTTCTTTTTCTGAATTTTCATCAGTTTCCATAGTGCAAAGAAATCCGACGGATGATGAAATCCTCGAATTCGTAAAGGGTTTGGGAAAATGTTATTTATTCAATGGGGGGTATGCCAATACCGTTTTTCCCTTCTTTTCGCAGAATGAATCTGTCCAACCGATTATCTTTGTTGATCCGTCATATTCAACATTACCGGATCCCATAAAGACGATTGTATTATCCTATGCGTTTTTTTTCATTGACTGGCATATAAAGATGCGGAATTACAGTAAGACCCATTCATTTTCACAAAACGACGAGATGACACTACAGTATTGCGGCATGTTCTTTTCCGAATATGAATCATTCAAGCTGTATCTACAGGCGTTTGCACTGACCGGCAGGGATTTGGATATGACCGAAATAAAAGAAGGGTGTATTGATTACAAAGGTAGTGAGCCGGGAATCTATCTGGGAATGGCTGTTGAATATTTTGCTAAAATTCTTGCGATATCCGATTTTAACGCACTGTCCGGATCTGAATTAAAAGAAGACCAATCTATAAATAATTTTTTTAAAGAGAAAATCGGCCCATCGTGGGACAGATTAAAGATATTATTCTCAAAAACGAGAACCTTCGCACAGGTGCTGGATGATTACAGGGAGCTGGCATCCTTACTGACAAATCAGAATCTGTCTTCTGAATCATTACATAAGATCGATGAACTGCGTATAAAATCTGCACAGGCATTTTCTTCCGGTAAGTGTGAGATGGCCGTAAACCTTTGTGAACAGTATGTGTCGGAACTGAGAAAAATCGGTGCTGACAGACGGCAATTATCGTTCGCCCTTTCCAACCTTCATTCCTATTATTGCGGTACAAAAAAATATGGGGAAGCTGAATCAATTATGACGGCTCTTTACGAGTGTGCAGAACCGGCAAGAGACTTCGTCGCACTTGCTTATGCCCATATGAATTTATTACAGAATCCGACCTTGTTTATGGATGAAAAACGGAGTATAGAACAGATTAAACTCAGCCTCGCTTCTCTGGACCGTTTTACTGAAGAAGAATTCCAGAGGCAGAAGCAGGATATTCACCAGATACTGAACGTTCTCGCTCAGTATCTGGTGATTTTTTCAGGTGCACCGGAGACAAAACCTCTCGGGGATAAATTGATTGCATTGTATAAAAAAGCCGGTTGCTGAAAGGATTGGTGATCCCATGGCTGATTAATCTTATGCATCAGAACGGGCATATGCATTTTTCATCAGACAGCTTGATTCGAACAAAACTTTGTCCAGTACCGCCTGTGATTCTTTTTTCAGCATTGCTGTAATTTCATCATTTGCTTTTTCACAGAGTGCCATCTGTTTTGCAGGATCGTGTTCCTTTTCCAGCTGTCTGTCGTACGAATTAATAACTGTGTGTCCCTGAGACTGTACCGCCTGTTGATACCGCTCGATATGAGAAAGACATTTTCCGTAATGTGCATCAGCGAGCGCTGCAATAATCCGGTTTACCCAGTAAAAGTTTTCTGTAGAGACCACTTCCGTTGTGTCTGAAAGATATGCCGGTGTAGAGCTGCAGTTTGTGTAGAATGGTACCAGTGCGTTAAACACATTCGAACTGAACGCAATCCATTCAACAATACTGTTACACTGAAGAACATATGGACGGATCTGGAACAGCGCCATGAAATCATTGCGGTTTATTCCAATCGATCTGAATGCACCCCTCAGTGAAGAGTCACCGTAAGTTGCATACGGGTCGTATGCTGTTTCCTGAAAGTGTGACGACAAAACGTACTTTATATCCTCAACGGTGATCTTTTTTTCCGGAATTCTGCACCACGGAATGTTATCGGAGGCTGGTGTATACTCAGCGGCAGGTCCATCCCATACAGATGTGTGCGGATTGAAATACCGTTCCATAAACCAGGCACGCGGTGTATTATATACGTGATCTGCGTCATCGTGGCTGCCGAACGCATCACGTGCATTGACCTTATTATTCGAAGAAGTGTTTTTCCCGGTTGTGAGATTAAGGTTGTTTGCCGCAATGAAATCAGCGAGGTCTGCAGAGCACATATAATTCTTCCGTTCTCCAAGCGCATCATGCAGATCAAAATTGTCTATTCCCAGCTGATTGGGTATGACTGCGTACATATCATCAGGAACACGTCGGGCCATCCAGTGATGACCGCCGATTGTTTCGAGCCACCAGATTTCGTTCACGTCGGAAAAGGCAATGCCGTTCATCTCATACGTCCCATACTGCTCAAGCAGTCCGCCCAAGCGTACCACACCTTCGCGAGCTGTATGAATATACGGCAGCGTAATGACGACAAAATCTTCCTCACCGATACCGCCTGTTTTTTCGGGGACACTGCCTGTTGCCGCCCTGTATTCTACGAGCGGATCGGCCCCAAGCACACGTTCGTTTGACGTGATCGTTTCCGTTGCCGTCATGGCCACATTGCTTTCATTTGCACCACCTGCCGCCCAGATGCCTTTTCCTTTTACTGCATTCGGCA
>DCFS01000013.1 GCA_002319875.1 Treponema sp. UBA1798
CTTTTTTAATATCCCGCAATGCGATTTTATGTCCTGCCTGAATCTCTTCGAGAGCGTCCACAAAATCCGTTTCCGTATTACCGCGCAGACAAACAGGCCCGATTTCTATCCGTACCAGAGCTGTCGCAACGTTATCACGGCGGTCAATCTGAAACGCTGTCTGCATCAGAGTATTCCGAATTTCGCAAAAGCATCAGTTGAACTCATTCCGTCTTCGATTGCCTTACGGACAAGTTTTTCACCGCTGGCCTTTTCAAAAGCTTTTTCAAGGACTTCCTTCATAATCTTACGGGGAATCATCAGAACGCCGTCGATGTCGCCGAATACCAGATCACCGTCGTGAACAGTAACCTGACCAACTTCAACCTGACAGCGGTAATCCACAACCTGCGTACGGACAGAACTGTCCTGTGCATAGCATCCGCAGCTGAAAACCGGCCAGTTCTGACTCTGAACCTGAGGAGTATCACGGTGATACCCGTTCAGAACTGCCCCCACAGCTTTTCTTGTCTTTGCAGTTGCAGTCAGCAGTTCTCCCCAGTATGCACATCTTCTGGTCCCGCCGGTTGCAAGGTAGATTTCATTTTCCCTGAGCTGATCAAGTGCTTCGGTAAGCAAGCCGAACGGCTTTTTCTGCGGTCCGTAAACATCAATCATCAATACAGTCATCGCAAAACCGGCAACTTTCATTTCCGGTTTTAAGGGGCGTATGTCAGCCGGCAGAAACTGATGGGTATAGCCCATCGTATCCAGAATATCTCCTACAACCGGTGTATACAATTTCTCTTTCATAAGAGAAAACATTTCTTCGTCATTTTTCCACATAGTATGTACTCCTATATAATGTCTGTCAGACATTACTGCCAAAAGTTTTTTCAAGCCACTGGACACATAAATCCATCCATGTAGCCACGTGAGGATCTGCAAAGCGCTGTCTTCCCGGTTCCTCTACGTTCTTTGTTGCCAGAGAAAGACCGTGAACCCCCTCCCTGTATATGTGCAGTTCAAAGGGAACACCTTTTTCGGCAAGCCGCTCCGCGAACAACAGCGAATTCTGTACGGGAACTTCAGCATCCTGCGCCGTATGCCACAAAAAGGTCGGCGGGGTTTCCGCACTCACATAATTTTCGAGTGAAAAATATCCTGCCTCAGGTTCCTGTCCGAGACGGGCAATACTTTCCCTGTGACAATACCGGCCGGAGGAAATAACCGGATAACACAGAATCAGTGCATCAGGACCGCTAAGCTGCTGATCCCGATAGTGTACGCCAAGCCCTGCTGCCACATGACCGCCGGCACTGAAACCGCAGAGAACCACCGGCATATTTCCGGATATATGCGAACGCAGAGTCTCTACTGCCCACGCTGCTTCGCGTACCGGTAACAGGCCAAGGTTGTCACCGACTGTATAATCAAGGACCGCACTGACATATTCCAGTGCGGAAAACCGGTCCGCGACAGGCCAGGCCTCCCGGGGCGATTTCCATGCGTATGCCCCCCCGGGAATAACAAGTATTACGGCCTTTGCCCCTTTCAGCAAGCGGTATTTAAGGCTGGCATGACTGAAAGGGCACTGGATTTTTTCTATACTATCCATTGGCCATCGGCATAATATGATCAGGCAGGAACATAACAAGCTGAGGAAAATACGTGATTAACAGCAGGACTATTACCATAACCCCGAGGAATGGAACAAGTGTTTTTATCAGCTTTTCAATAGGAACACCCCCGACCGCTGAACCGACAAACAGCGTTCCTCCGACAGGCGGGGTAATAAGACCGATACCGAGATTCAATATCATGACAACACCGAAATGGACAGGATCCATACCACATTGCAGTGCAATGGGAAGAAGAATCGGCGTTGCCACCAGAATAATGGCACTCATGTCCATAATAGTCCCTAAAAGCAGCATCAGAACATTCAGAATAAGCATGATAACATATTTGTTATGCGAAATTCCGAGAATACCACTGGCAACCATTTCCGGCATTTTGAGATATGTCAAAAGCCACCCGAAAACCTGACTGGTAGAAATAAGAATCATAACGATAGCAAGAGTTCCCAGCGAACGCTCGATTACGTGCCACATTTTTCTGAATGTCAATTCGCGGTAAATAACAGCGCTGACGATCATCGCCCACCATACGGCAAGAGCGGCACTTTCCGTAGCGGTAAAGACACCGGTAACCACACCGACAACGACAATCAGAACAGTAATCAGCCCCCAGACCGCTTCTTTTGTCGTCTGCCATACATACTTCAGGTTAAAAGGAGAGCCTTTAGGATAATTCCGTTTCACTGCCAATACATAACTGTATATCATCAAAGCAAAGGCCAGCAGAAAACCGGGAACGAAACCACCCAGAAACAGCCGTCCGACAGAAACACTCCCTGCTACCATCGCGTACATAACCATATTATGGCTCGGAGGAATCAGCAGACCTTCAACAGAAGAAGTCATCGTAATGTTAGTCGAAAACTCATCATCATATCCTGCTGTCCGCATCATCGGTATCAGAATAGTCCCGAGAGAAGCGGTATCTGCCGTAGAAGAACCTGAAATGCCGCCGAAAAACAGCGATGCAACAATATTCACCATGGCAAGCCCACCGCGCATCCAGCCGACCAGCGCATCGGATAACTTGATCAGTCTGGGCGATATTCCTCCCGCACCCATGATTTCTCCGGCAATAATAAAGAAAGGGACAGCCATCAGTGTAAAAACATTCACCCCTTTAACCATCAATTGGGCTAACTGCATCAGAGGAATATGAAGATACATTGCAGTAATTACAGAAGAAATGCCTATGGCAAAGGCAATAGGAAATCGTCCGATTAACATAACAACAAACGAACCGACAAGGATCAAAACGGCAATAATATTGCTGTCCATTTATTTATCCCCTTTTTTACTGTTTTTGTTTTGTATTATTGTTTTCTGATTTTCTGCATCCTTTCTGGCAGATTCCACCATCTGCTTTGATTCGTCTGCCAGTGTCACATTATCAAGTGTCCGGCCATGGGCTACACGATAACAGAAATTAATAAACCGTTCGATCTCCATAAGACAGAGTGCAAGGCCTGCCATCGGACATGCCAGATACAGCCACATGGAAGTCAGATTTGTACCGGTAAGAATATTACGTTTTGCCTGAAGGGAAAACATCCAGCCATATGTAAGCATAAATATTCCGAAACCGAATATACACACATGAGCAGCACCTCTGCATATGCAGACAATTTTTTTAGGTGCAAAATAATCGATTACCGACATACGGATATGCGTATCTTTTCTTATGGCAAGGGCTGCGCTGACAAGCGACATATATACCATACATATCAGAACAATCGGTTCACCCCAAACCAGATTCGTCTTAAATATATACCGGTTTGAAACAACGATTGCGATGATTGTTATCATGCCCACGAAACATATTTTGCACAAAAACATGAAAAACCAGTAGACACCGTCAAAAAATTTAGTCACATATTTCACAGGAACACCTCCTGTACAGGGACCCCCCCTGTACAAGTATCAATAAAGAGCGTTATTTTGCCAGAATGGCATCGTAGTACTGTTCATACCCTTTGGAATATTTTGCTGCCACCGCTTTGGTTGCATTGATATAAGGGGTTTTGTCTTTTACTTCGACAACAGTCGCCCCGGCTGCTTTGATTTTTGCCAGCAGATCATTATCCAGTTTTTCGATATTTGCCCTGTTCCAGACCATCGTTTCCTGTGAAGCATCCACAATAATCTTGCGGGCTTCGTCATCCAGTTTATCCCAGCAGCTCTGGCTCATAATAACGATAGAAGGACTGTAGGTATGACCCGTAAGAATATAGTTCGGTGCAACTTCATAAAACTTGTTTGAATAATAGCCGCTGTTAGGCTGCTCTGCTCCGTCAACCGTACCGCTCTGCAACGCACTGTACAATTCACTGAATGAAATAGGTGTAGACTGAACACCGAGCGCAGCGACCGTGTCAGACATAAGAGCCGTCGTCGGAACTCTCAGTTTCATTCCCTTGAAATCTGCAATACTGTGTACAGGTTTGTTCTTAACCGTAAAGAAATTACGGGCACCTTCATCAAGGTAGAAAAGCCCATGAAAACCGGTCTTCAAATCTTCCGGCTCATGCAGAAATTCCTTACCGATTTCACTGTTGAGGACATTCCAGAGATGAGTCCTGTCGCGGAAAATAAACGGAAGCCCGAACAGCGTCAATTTTTTAACACCGAAATCTCCGAGACTGTTTGTATTTGCCCGGCACATATCGATAGTTCCACCCATCTGGACTGTCTGGTACATCGTTTTTTCATCGCCCAGCTGCCCGGCAGGGAATACCTGAATCTTTATACGCCCATCAGATTTTTTACTGACAAGATCAGCAAAATAATCTGCGCACTGATCCATAATATGCCCATCGGGATTCAACTCTGCATATTTAAGAGTATAACTTTTTTTGTTTCCTCCAGCAGGAACCGCAGCATCCTGACTCCCATTCGCAGATACCATCCCTCCCGTAAATACGGCAAGGCTCAGCAACATACCCAAAGCTTTTTTCATACATACCTCCTTTAAGGTTTCCTATATTAAACGGCTTACATTTGAAGCCGGTAATTCGCAGAATCAAACATACAGACATTACTGCGGAAAACTATTTCACTGCCTACTTCGATAACATCTTTTAAAGGCTTTTTGTCAGCATCAAGCAAATAGTTGACCAGTATTTTAGTTGCAAGAAAAGCACACTTATAGGGATTGTTCTGTACAAGATTATCAAACACACCATCCCTTAAAGCCTGTTTATTCTCATCAAACACATCCATGCCGATACCAAAAATATTTTTTTCCTTTCCTGCCATTTTCAAAGCTTCGGCGAGTCTCACTGAATCACGGGCTGTCACCGAACAGGCTGCAGCGAAATTCTGATCTTTCAGCAATTTTACCAGATAGCTGCAGTCAATATCGCTGTCATCCATAGCATGAATCTTATATACAGGATTCACGGCCCCGCAGTCCTTTATATAATTCTCAAAGCCTTCAACTACCTGATAGTGTGGTAAAATCTGAGGCCGGCCGGCACACATGAGAACAGCTCTTTCCTTACCGATTTGACGCAGAACAAGTTCTGCCATAGTTTGTCCTACAACAAGATAATTAGGACGAACACAGCACAGCCGTCCCGAATCAGGAATATCGCTTCCTGCAATAACGAAAGGAATGGACCGTTTTTTATATTCCTGTAAAGAAACAAGCCCCCAGACAGGCGTATATCCGACAGAGATCAGGCCGTCTATATGCGTTCTTTCCAGGAGTGCACGAAGTTCCATGTCCTGATTGTTAATCTGATCGCCATAAAACGGCACCTGTATCAAATCAATATTGTAATCTGCCATTTCAGCAAGATAGTCATTTACACCCTGCCATATATCACTGAAAAAATACCGGTTTTCACCAACAAGAGCCGGAATTGCAGCAGCTATTTTCAGAGTCTTTCTTTTTAAGGAAGAAGCTATCGTATTCGGTTTGTAATTGCATCTGCGTGCTGTTTCTTCGATTCTCGCACGGGTTTCATCACTGACCCCCGGCTTTCCGGTTAATGCACAGTGCACGCTGCCTATCGAGACCCCGGCCTGCAAAGCGACATCTTTTATAGTTGCACGTTTATGCATGATATTCTCCGTTTATTTTTACCAAAACGTTTTTGTTCGTTTCGTTCATCAGTTTATGGCCATATTTTCTATCTGTCAACAAAAAAATAACTATATGGATAAATTCCCCACTTGAAATACTTGTTTTTATCTGATTTCGTAGTACAATACAGATATATTTCCATAACGTTTTTGTAACAGAGGTAAACCTTTTCAGACTATGAACACTATTACCGTAACGACAAGACTCGATCCGGGAACCTATAGAACCTTTGCCTGTTTTAATAATTACCGGGCATTCCACCGCTGGGTCGGTTTTGCTGTATTTCTGGTCGTCATGACAGCCCTGTCGTTCGTCAACCTGTATACAGGAAGCCGTACCCTTTTCATTATCTTTCTTTCAATAGTCCTGCTCGTTATTCTGTGGGGTTCTGTTTTATATCCTCTGATGCTCAACCGCCAGATCAAAAAACTGAAGCTTGATGAAAATAAAACAGCATATATGATCAGTCTGAGTAAAAATGGTATCCATGTAAATAACGGGAGGGAAAAAGCGGATTACAGATGGAATATGGTGTATACGGCTTATAAAACAGCAGACTGTATATATCTGTACATGACAAAATCGCGCTGTTTTATCCTTCCTGAAAAGGATATTCAGGACGAAAAAAATATAACCAGTTTGTGGAAATTACTGAACGAATGCCTGCAGAAATATCAGCTCAAAAGCATATAGGGCATCTCTAAAAACTCACTTTCTGTGACTTTTTAGAGAATGGCCGTCGAGTTTTAAGCCGCAATATTACAGCGATTTAAAACATCGCATTTTCAGAGGTTTCCTATAGAGTAACCTGCCGTTTTCAGGGGCCTGTTATATTTGCCTGCGTTCCGTATTATTTTTTGTTTATGTGCGTAATAGTAAGCATAGGCTCTTCCGCTGCCTGACAGCCTTCAGGTGTAAGTGTAACAGGCTTCATAATTATAGTATCAGTATCGGATGCGGGCTCTGCTTTGCTTTTTATTTTACTGCCGGAAGCATCCTTTACATCCGGAACAGGTATCACACCATATGAGAGTGAATAAGCAGCACCCAGATAAGGCTTTGAAGCAGACGAACGGAATGTCAGAACCGGTACGGAAGCGACATCCAGTCCGACATATTTACCGGTATCATTTATCATATCACCGGAAACCGTATACCCCTGTGCTGAAAAAAACAGGGAAGTACCGTCTGCAGTGTACCAGGTTCCCCCATTCACCAGAGTTTCAATAAAGTCTCCTGATGTTTTTACAGGCACGTCCGTGGAACCGAAAGAACTTTTGGCGTTCATTTTCTTATAGTTTCCGTTCCAGAGGTCGCTTTCATCTATCGTCATCCGTAAATCGTCCTGCAGCCTGACTTGTATCTCATCAACATCAACAAGAGAGATATAATAACGCCTCTGAAGATTGGTAATTGAAGTGTTTTCACTGGTAAGATACATAACGCTGCTGCTGACAAAACTGTTACCCCAGGAATACACTTCCTCGGTATCATTATAGAGTTGTATTATCTCGGAATTTTCATTATCAAAAAAGACGTACCGGATTCCACCGCCATCATTTGTCGTTTTATACCACAATCCGGAAAGGAATTCGCTGAATGTTTTGACATTTCCGTTCTGTACACGGGCCAGTTCCTTAGCCGCCAGTTTACGGCCTGTTACATGAATCTGATCCGTCTGTATATATTTTTTCGCGGCTGAATTCCATTCAAATTTTGTCTGCAGCTGATCATAACCGTCTGCACTTCCGCTTTTATCAGAACTGTATACCCACAGGGGAAAACTTACCCCGTTTGCCTGGGAAAGTTCATAAGCGTCATTCCGTGCCGACTGCTGAATAAAAATAGTTCCGTCAGACTTGAAATCGCCTATATTTACCAGTGAGAATTTTGTTCCTGAACGGGTCCCCAGAAACATCTGTAATACGGTTTCTCCGGAATCTGTTATTCCCTGATACACAAGTGCAAGACGGTGATCGCCTATTACATCCATACCGTTGTATGAAAAAGTTTTAACCTGAGAAATCTGGGTAGGGATTTCTGCGGTACGGTCATAGGTACCTGTTTCAGGATTATACAGGCCGACAAGAAGTACCAGATAAGGACTGGTAGCTTTCCTGACAAGATTGATCTGGTCGTCTTTGGTATCACCATCAAAATCTATTGTAAGTGTATTAATCAGAGTTTCATCAGAGGCAAGCGGAATAAAAGAAGTCATTCCGGATTCATCGGAAATAACAGAACCGGTTCTGTTATCATTCTTTGCCTGACTGTTCACTATAGGCGTTACAACCCGCGGCTGGTTATATGTTTTTTTATCGGGAACCGTACTTCGTATTACAATAATAGCAGAAAGCAGAATGGCAGCAATGATTACAAAAATAACAGGTACTATCCGTTTCATATTGTATGATAATACACAGTTTAAACAGGAAAGTCACGAGCCCCGGAGTCAGAATAAGACAGGCTGCATTTTCCGTCACCGGAACAGCAGGCTTTAAAATCATATCTTTTCCGAGTTATATTTTTCAACAAAATTTTTCAAAAAATCAGAATTTTCTTTATAACAGGAATATCTGAAAACCAGACGTTTTATACCATCCTTAAAACCGTACAACCGCAGATCGTCAAAAGGAAGATCGGCAGTAAAAAAAGAAGCATTGCCAAAACCGCGTAAACGTTCCACTGTTTTTAACGGTTCCGGCATTACCATACCGGAATTCTTTCCCTGCGTCCTGTCCGGAGCGTCCAGAGGTATCTGCCTGTAATCCTTATCCGTATAGTATCCGCGCCGGAACCTCGTTACACGATAACGCTCAAGAATCAGAAAATCATAGCCCAGCCGGGAAAGTTTCTGTCTTCCATCAAATGTCTGAACATCTGCTTTCCATTTCCATTCCTGTAAAAAGACAAAAAATGAAGCGGAAAATAATAAAAAAAACACAGGGAGTATAACAAAAAACACCATACAGACAGAACCACCTCATATCAGATTTCTGCGGGCGCGTTAACGGCTCACAGGCTATGCCATCAGGATTCAGCCTGCGTGCCATAAAAAAAGCACCGGGCATTATTTAAGGCAACCTTTAAAAAATCACTTTCAGTGACTTTTTAGAG
>DCFS01000264.1:0-2696 GCA_002319875.1 Treponema sp. UBA1798
TGATTCTCGGAGCGGAAGGAATTGCGGTCGGTATGAGTACTAAAATCCTGAGCCATAATATCCGTGAAGTTATCGAGGCGGAAAAAAAATGCCTGCAGGGAGAAGGGTTTAAATTATATCCCGACTTCCCGACGGGCGGTCTTATGGATGTTTCCGATTACCGTGACGGCCTTGGTAAGGTGGTGATGCGTGCGAAGATGGATACCAGCGACGACAAGAAGATCGTGATTACGGAAATCCCTGCAGGGTCTACCACGGAAACGCTTATCAATTCCATTGAGAACGCGGCGCGCAACGGGAAGGTGAAGATTGCCTCCATTCACGATTATACGGCGGATACGGTAAATATTGAAATAAAGCTTTCACGGGGTGTGTATTCGAAGGATGTCGTGGATTCGCTGTATGCATTTACCGAATGCGAACAGTCCGTTTCATGCAATCTGCTTGTCATACGCGATAATATGCCCGTGGTCATGACGGTAACCGATGTGATAAAATACCATGCGAAACAGCTCGTCGTGGTTTTGAAAGAAGAACTTGAGGTTGAAAAAGCCGAACTGACAGACCGCCTGCATGCCCGTACGCTGGAGCGTATCTTTATTGAAGAACGGATTTATAAGCGTATTGAGACGATGAAAACGGCTGAAACGGTCGTAAAGGCCGTTATCGAGGGATTCTTACCGTTTAAGAAAGATCTCATCCGCGAAGTGACGCCTGACGATGTCGACCGTCTGCTGAAAATACCGATCCGGCGTATTTCGCTGTATGACATCAACAAAAACCGTGAAGAAGTAAAGTCTATCAATGCCCGTCTGAAGGAAATTGAAAAACTGCTGAAGAACCTCACGGAATACGCGATTGGCTGGCTTGACGGAATACTTGCGAAACTTGATGCAAAAAATACGAAGCGGCGTACGAAGATAACCAATATCTCCGTTGTAGATGTAAAGGAAGTCGTAAAACGGGATATTCCGGTACGGTATGACGGAAAAACAGGATATCTTGGAACCGGTGTTCCCGGAGGCGATGAAAAGCTCCGCATTACCCCGTATGATCGTGTGTTTTTCATACGGAAAAGCGGTATTTATACGGTGACTGATGCGCCCGAAAAGGTCTTCGTCGGACCGGATATGTGGTACTGCGGACTGGGGGAAAAGGAATCCCTTTCCAAAGTCCTGTTTACTATTATTTACCGGGATCCTGCCACACAGTATATGTACATTAAGCGCTGCCGCATAGATGCATATATTATGAACCGGGACTATTTCTTTGCTCCGGACGGTATGGAAGTGCTCCATATCGATACGCGGAAGGACTTCTCTTTTACGGTCCATTACGTCAAAAAGCCGCGTATAAAAACGCTTGAAAAAAAGTTTCGCGCACGTACCTATGAAGAAAAAGGCCTCAAGGCACAGGGCGTCAGGCTTGAAGCGCGTGAAGCTGAATCTGTTGAAGTTGAAAAAAATGAAGAAAAGGGGAACGAAGACTGATGTCCACATACAGGGAACTGAGAAAAAAAATTAATGCTTGTGCCGGACGGCAGATGGGTAAAGCCCTGTTTGCTTTTTTTATGCTGTCTATACTGGAAACACTCGTACTCTCTGTTTTCATGACACCCGTTCTGCTTGTTTCAAAGGAAGGACGGGCATCTGTCTCTGAAATGATTGTAACGGCAATATCCTTATATGCGGGTTTTATTTTTATTCTTGTGCTGCAGTACGGATATCATGTTCTTATAGCGCGCCTTGTACGCGGCAATTTTGTAACGCTCGGTTTCCTGTTTACCGGTTTCCGTGACAGGAAACGTATTTTTCCTGCAGCGCTTCTGTATGCTGCCGGACTGACTGCAGCGCTGGTTATCTGCCAGGTTGCTGCTTTTATGTTTAACGAACGGCTTTCAAAATTCTCGGCAAGATTCGGACTGCCGGTTTTTGCCGTGTGCGTATTGTTTATCTTCATACTGCTTTCCCTGTTTATTCTGGTAAAATTTACATTCGTATGGCTGTGCCTGTATGATAATCCTTTGGAAGGAGTATCTGCCGCATTTAAAAGAAGCGTCCGGTTACTGCATGGTAAAACCTTCAGGCTGCTTGGTTTTATATTGTATGCCGGTGGCCGCCGTCTTGTCGTGGCTGTTATTATTTTCATTGCCAGCGTATTCATACCCCAGGCCACCGCAGATAAACACAGCGTACTGATGTTCGTGTTTGAATTTGTGTATTTTGTTGCAGCCTATACTGCAGTCGTCCGTATGTTCATGTCGATACCGGTTTTTTATGACTCGATCGGCGGCGGGCCGGTGAAAACGGGCAGTAATGCCGGAACTCCGGAACTATCGGTTCCTGACATACTGCTTCCCGGACCGCCGGACGATACGGTAACCGGAAAATAGTACATACATTTTTTGCACCTCTGTTGTTCCATTGGCTGTGTTTTACGTGATTAAATATGTAATCTTACCTATTTGCAGTGAGTATGCTATACTTTCGTAAAGGGACGGCAGAATGGAATTTGATGTTTTTAAGAATGGTTCTACATGGGTAAAAGCCGATTTCCATAGCAATTCGGTTATTCGTTTGATTCCCAGGCAAATCCTTTACCGGTTGTATTGCAGAACATGAATCTTGCCCATAATGGTTTTTTGACGATAGCGGGTGCCGTACTTTTTGCAAAAGATGCATATTATCGTCTTCCTT
>DCFS01000264.1:3098-3326 GCA_002319875.1 Treponema sp. UBA1798
ACGTACAGAATAATCAGAATTTTAATTCAAATGGTGAAAGTATCATACCGGGGCCGGCTGTAGAAGAATTGGTGGCGAATGCTCTGGTACACCGGGATTATTTTGTTCCTTCATCTGTCAGGATTTTTATTCTGTCAGACAGGATAGAAATTATCAGTCCCGGACATCTGCCTAACAATCTTACCATAGAAAATATTAAGGCAGGAAATTCAGTGAGCAGAAATCCCG
>DCFS01000055.1:0-810 GCA_002319875.1 Treponema sp. UBA1798
TTGCAGGACCTCCGGGAACGGGAAAGACGATGACTGCATCAGCTCTCGCCGGAGAATTGGGGCTGCCGCTTTTCCAGATTCGTCTTGACGGACTTATTTCAAAATACCTTGGCGAGACGGCATCAAAACTTCGTCTTGTGTTTGAAGCGACAGAAAATACGCTCGGCGTCTATTTCTTTGATGAGTTTGATGCAGTCGGAGCGGAGCGCGGTCTTTCGAGCGATGTCGGAGAGGCACGCCGTATCCTGAACAGTTTTCTTATGATGCTTGAAGAAAGCAGGAGCAGCAGTCTTATACTTGCGGCCACGAATCATCCTGAAATTCTCGATACTGCATTATACCGCCGTTTTGACGATGTGCTTACGTATGAAATGCCTGATGAACAGCATATTGTTACCATATTAAAAGACAGACTGTCCGATTATACGGACAACAGGTTTGATTTTGCTTCTGCAGCAACTGGAGCAGCAGGGCTGAGTTATGCGGAGATTACAAAAGCGGCAGAAGAAGTTATAAAGACAGCCCTGATAGAAGACAGAAAGACGGTAACTGCTGATGAAACTGTTGCAGCATTGAAAGAACGTGCTGTAATGACAGAACAACTGAGGAAACTTACCATGCAGAGGTAAATGCATAATTGCCGGAAGAGAGAAAGCCTCATATTATTTTACCGCCGCAATTTTTTTCTCGTACGGAAGAGTATAAGAACCCTAAGAGCGGTGGCGGTAAAAAAAATATTCCTGAACAGTCACGGCATGAGCACGGTGAACAACTCCGAAAACAGTTTGTTGAAATAACAGACAGACAGAA
>DCFS01000055.1:1143-2641 GCA_002319875.1 Treponema sp. UBA1798
GAAGGACTTCGTGATGTTTTTGAAGATTGCAAACTGGTTAACCTGTCCCGACTTTTAAACACCAAAGTTGTTGATGATAAAACGTATGCAACATTTTTTATTCCGAAAGGAAAACTTGAACAATTCGGCAGGAAACTTGATGCATATGAATCATTTAAAAAGAAAAGTAATGGCCAAGCCTGTGACAATCAGCCGCTTATTGATTCGATACAGAAAATGCGGCTGGCTACCGTAAAATCACTGTGGACGGATGAGGCAGCTCTTTTCCCTGAATCTGTATCGGATATTTTTAACTGGGAAGTATGGATTGATACGGAAGCAATTGATAAAAAGGTAAAACAGCAGCATATAACAGCATTTAGAGAAGTTGCCCTGCAAAAAGAAATTAGTATTTCCAAAGACTGTTTTGAATTTCGTGATCGTGCCGTTTTTATTACTTCGGCGACAGTGCAGCAGCTGGAGAATTCATTTGCTCTTCTCAATATGGTGGCGGAACTCCGCAAGGCAAAAACGCTTGCAGAAGAGTTTACGTCGCAGTCAAAACCTGATCAGGATGATTACATACATAATTTGCTTGCGCGGATGCACTTTGTACCTGCGGGTAAAGATACACCGTATATCTGTATACTCGATACCGGCGTTACATCGGGACATCCGCTGCTTGCCCAATCGATAAGCATGAAAGACTGTTTTACGATTAATCCTGCATGGGGATCCGCCGATTCTGCAAATCACGGGACGGGGATTGCAGGAATAATTCTGTATGGGGAAAATCTGGCCGATAAACTTAAAGACAGCAATCAGTATGAAACAGTATGCCGGCTGGAGTCTTCAAAAATAGTAAATGTAAGAAGATGTGAAGAAAAAGAAAAACCGGAAGTATATGCTGCACATACAAAACAAGCAGTTTCAAAAGCTGAACTAGCCAATCCTGAAAGACTTCGCTTGTTTCAGATGGCAGTGACAACAGACGATGATCGTGATAAAGGCAAACCTTCCTCATGGTCTGCGGCAATGGATACGATTGCATTCGGCCGGGATAACGAAACACAGACTAATTCCCGTCTTTGTGTCGTAAGCGGCGGTAATTTTGATCCATCGAGTACGAATAGATCTGATTATCCTGCAAAGAATAAAAACGAAGCAATTCATGATCCGGCGCAGGCATGGAATGTTATTACGGTTGGAGCCTGTACCGGACTTGACCGGCTTACGGGAAATGATGCAAAGGGCGACAATAAGCCTGTTGCGAAGAAAGGTGAATTAAGTTCGTATTCAACGACGTCACTTTTATGGGATACTGATTGGCCGTATAAACCTGACATTGTAATGGAAGGCGGCAATACCGCAGCAAATGAATTTCCCGGCCAGGTGCAGGCAGATTCTCTTTCACTTTTAACAACTTCGTCGGATTTTACAAACGGAACGCCGCTTACGGAAACTCATGCTACGAGTGCTTCATCGGCATTGGCTTCACGTCTTTGTGTCCGGATACTGG
>DCFS01000159.1 GCA_002319875.1 Treponema sp. UBA1798
GGCGCAGTGTAATCATAAGGTCGACAAACAGCAGAAAAAGGAGTATACGGGCGGTCCATTCTGCTGCCTGATCCGTAAACATCATGACAATGGTCATGAGCAGCGGCTGTACAAAATGTGCACATATGACACCCCCCGCTCCGAAGAGAACGGAATTCAAAAGGCAGATGCGGCCGTTTAGATTGAATTTAAGGTCTGAATAGTCCCACCATTTTGTCCGGAAAAGTGTTTCAAGCAGCCAGCTTGTGACATACTCCAGAATCGAACAGAAAAGCAGTGAAGTAAAAAAGAGCTGCAGCCATGTTCCGCTAAAATGTTTAAGACCGAACATGACGATAAGCCCGCCGAAACCGTAGATAGGACAGATCGGGCCATGAAGAAAGCCACGGTTTACGAATTTCCGTTCCACGAAAAGGCCTACATAGATTACTTCGCAGCACCAGCCGAAAAAGCTGTAGATGATGAACAATAGAAAATATCGGGGATATGTAAGCATAGATACCTCTTTACATAATATATAAAATTTGTGGATTATAGGAAATAAGGCGCTACAGTTGAAGAAAACAGACAATGTATTTATAATTAAACAAAATTGACAGGAGAAAAATCATGAATGCCGGTATTTCACGTGATGAGGCCTGGAAACTGCTTCAGGAATATAATAAAGATCCATTTCATCTCGAGCATGGACAGATTGTCGAAGGTACGATGCGTTATTTTGCGCGTACGCTCGGTTATGCGGACGATGAAGAATTCTGGGGTATTGTCGGATTGCTTCACGATCTTGATTTTGAGCAATGGCCTGACCAGCATTGCATTAAGGAACAGGAACTTATGAAACAGGCCGGAATCAGTCCGGAGGTTATACATGCCACCGCATGCCACGGATATGGTATTACTGTCGATATCAAGCCGGAACATCTTATGGAAAAAATTCTGTATGCAACCGACGAGCTGACGGGGCTGCTTGGTGCCGTTGCGCTTATGTATCCGTCGAAAAGTGTTCAGGATCTGAATCTCAAATCTGTCATGAAGAAGTTCAAAACCCCGAAATTCGCGGCAGGCTGTAACCGTGATGTAATCCAGAACGGAGCCGGCATGCTCGGCTGGCCGCTTGAAGACCTTATCCAGAAGACAATAGATGCGCTTAAATCATTCAGGCCATAGGTCCGGAAAAGGAATTGATAATAGAAAACAACAGCAGTGATTTTTTACCCATAAGCAGGGCTGACATGGAAGTCCGCGGTTGGGAGGAATGTGATTTTATTATTGTATCGGGCGACGCGTATGTAGATCATCCTTCGTTTGCATCTGCTCTTTTGGGCAGACTGCTGGAGTCACGCGGGTACCGGACCGGTATTATACCGCAGCCCGATGTTACTGATTCTAAAGCTTTTACCGTTCTCGGCCGTCCCCGGCTTGCATTTCTTGTTTCTGCAGGGGCTATGGACTCCATGGTTTCCAATTATACGGCGAATAATAAACCCCGTTCGGAAGATGCATATGCACATGGAGGAGAAAAAGGCCACCGGCCTGACCGGGCGCTTCTGGTATATACTGCAAAAATACGGGAAGCATATAAAGGGATTTCTGTTGTTATCGGTGGTATTGAAGCAAGTCTGCGCCGGATGACCCATTACGATTACTGGTCTGATAAAATCCGCCGTTCAATCCTTCTCGATTCAAAGGCGGATCTTCTTGTGTATGGAATGGGTGAACATCCGCTTATTGAGGTTGCAGAGCAGCTTGCCCGGGGTGTTCCGGCTTCGGGGATTCGCGGTATACGTGGTACGTGCTGGCGTACCGGGAAATCATCCGATGTACCACAGGGAAGCGGTGTAATACGGTTGCCTTCCTATGAAACTGTTTCAGAAAATACCGAAGAGGGCAGAACCTTGTTTGCCGAATCGTTCCTCCTCCAGGAAGCGAATACCGACGCTGTCAATGCCGATATTCTTGTAGAGCAGGCCGATAACCGTTTTGTTGTACAGGAGCGGCCCGCGTTTCCTCTTTCAACAGAAGAATTCGATGCCGTTATGGAGCTTTCATATATCAGGCGATGGCACCCGATATATGATAAGCCAGCCGCAAACGGGAAAACAGGTGTTCCCGCATTGCAGGAAGTGCTGTTTTCATTGACAAGCTGCCGCGGCTGCTTCGGTGCATGTTCATTCTGCGCGATAACGTTTCATCAGGGGCGTTCAATACAGGCGCGCAGTCATGAATCTCTTATCCGCGAAGCAAAACTTCTGATTTCCAGGTCTGATTTTAAGGGATATATACACGATGTAGGAGGTCCGACTGCAAATTTCAGACATCCCTCATGCGACAGGCAGAAAACTTTTGGTATATGTAAAAACCGTCAGTGTCTGGGTAGTGATCCGTGTCCTAATCTTGAAGTCGACCATACCGATTACATTGCACTGCTTCGCGAGCTCCGCAGTCTGCCGGGAGTAAAGAAGGTTTTTATCAGGAGTGGCATCCGTTTCGATTACCTTGTCATGGATAACGACCTTACTTTTCTGGAAGAATTATGCCGCTATCATATATCAGGGCAGCTTAAAGTTGCCCCTGAAAGTGTAAGCGATCCGGTCCTCAGACTGATGCGGAAAAGTACCCATGCGGTGTATGAACACTTTGTGGCTGAGTATGACCGGATGAACAAAAAACTTGGTCTGAAACAGTATATCGTACCGTACTATATCGTTGCACACCCGGGCGCGGGTTTGAATGAAGCGATAGAAACTGCTTTATATCTGAAAAAAACAGGCTTCATACCTGACCAGATTCAGGATTTCTATCCTACTCCGGGCAGTCTTTCCACCTGTATGTATTATACGGGTCTTGATCCCTATTCGAAGGATCGTAACGGCAGCATGCGGCATATTCATATAGCGCGGGGAACTCATGAACGCCGGCTGCAGCGCGCGCTGATTCAGTTTGACCGGCCTGAAAACAGGCAGCTTGTCCGCGAGGCGCTGGAACAGGCCGGCCGTACCGATCTGATCGGTATTCTGTGAAAGCTCTGGTTCAGGTCATCGGGATTTAATCAGTGTGCCCCCGGGATAACTGTTCTTCCATACAGAAGTACCGGTATGATTCAGAATCATAGGGAAAATCCCACGTACCGCAGAATCTGACGTGTTCACCGCCGAAACCTGTCTTGAAAATATACAATCCGCTCATGGGATGTTTTATGTTTCCTTTGGGCGGTATACCCATCAAATCATACCATATGCATCCTTTGCTGCGTGCAAAACGGATTGCTTCCCACTGAAGACCATAGTTAGGCATAAGTTCACGTTGTTCAAGACTCGAACCGGCATACAGGTAATAGGCGTTTCTGCCGCAGAGTGCAAGAACAATACCGGAAAGAAGAACGGATTTTTTTTCGGCGGTCAGAATATAAAATTGAGGAGAAGGGGTAGGGGCGTTCATTGGAATAACGGAATTGTATCTTTTGTTTTTAACTGCCGGTTTGTATGCTGTTTCCGGCGGCGGTTCATGGAGCGTATTTTCCTGCGTATGTTTGTGAGAAAAGAGTCTGTCAAAATAATCATATCCTTCATGATAGAAACATTTTCTTTGAGCCGTATTTTCATACAGTGCATACCAGCTGCGCAGCCTTTCTCTGCCGCATGTCCTGAAATCGATTTCACTGCGGTATGAACGTCTGATACAGTTACGGGTCGTCTGCCTCATTTTTGACAGAATCTGTTCAGGCGAAGGTTCGAGATTGATGATTATCGTATCTGTACAAAAGTGGTTGGTCGGGGCCTTGTAAAGGTTTCCTGTTTTTGTTCCCCAGTTCATACGTAACCCTGCTATTTCAGGTCTGACGGATTCGCTTTCGATATAGGCTGACCGCCAGGCAAGGTCAAAACGGAGGCAGATACAGCCGTCCGGGAGCCAGGAACGTGCAGCCTGCGCAAGTTCTTCAAGCAGACAACCCTTTTGTTCTTCAGGTATGGAAACTGAAGGTGCTTTCGGGGCATATGCGTAGATACCATTTTCTGCTGTGCGCCGGAGCAGTAACATAAACGGAAACGAATATTCTCTGCCTGTATCAGGGGCAGTCCAGACAGCTGAAAAAAAGACAGCCTGCTGTCCGCATGCTGTCTTGAATGTTCCCCAGAAACCAGTCTGAAAAAGATTGTCCTGGGCCGGAAAGGCGCCGAAAGACGCCGGTGTAAGTAGTAACATAATGTGGCAACCATATCAGGTAAGCCGTTTTTTTACAATCTCTGTTTCTGGGAACTGCAGATAAAAATGCGGAACCTTTAGGGACCGGCATAACCGTTGCTGCGGTGTTAATTAATGGCTCTTTGAAGCTTTTAACCGTTTTTTAACTGTTTTATTACAATTCTCTCACAAGGTCCTTATATATTCCTGTAAGGACAATGAAAACAAATACGATAATTTTACAGACAGTTACACTGTTCCTCTGTACTGCAGGCATTCCCGTGGGGTGTACCAGACGATCTGCAGTCATTCCGGATACGATTACCGTAATTTCCAGGGAATCGGGATCCGGTACACGTGAGATTTTTACAGAACTGTTTGGTATTGCACAGACGGGAAATAATGATATAGAAAGCTCTGCTGCCGGTTTAGGCAGAATTGTCTCAGGTACGAAAGACGTCATTACAACAGTTGCGGAAAATAAAGCCGCTATAGGTTATATCTCTCTCGGTTCCCTGAATCAGAGCGTCAGGGCCGTAAAGATAGATGGAATCAGTCCGTCTGTCGCTGATATAAAGAATGGGACATACCAGCTGTTTCGTCCTTTTACTATTGTGACAAAAACAGAAGAAAAAAATGAAGCAGTTCTGGATTTTATACGTTACATCCTTTCTTCAGACGGGCAGTCTCTCATAGAAAAGAATGGGTATATTCCAGCCATTAAGAATCCCGAATACATGGTAAATGCACGAAGCGGAAAAATAACGGTAACAGGTTCTTCATCAGTATTTCCTGTTATGGAAAAGTTAGTCAGAGCATACAGTGAAAAAAATCCGGGGATTACAATACAAGTGACACAAAGTGATTCTGCTACAGGTATTGACAGCGTAGTCAGGGGCATATGCGATATCGGCATGGCAAGCAGGGATCCCGATGCGGAAGAAATTCTGCAGAATATTCAAAGTAAAAAAATAGCAATGGATGGCATTGCTGTTATTGTAAACCGTGCAAATCATCTGAGCGATATTTCTAAGGAAAATATGCGTAAAATCTATACCGGCGACATAACAAAATGGTCATCACTGAGATAATGTTGTCCGCCTGTATATTCTCCGGATATGGAAGTCTGCTTAAATTAAGGATAGGGAAATGGAAAATGGCAACAGTATCACAAAGATCGGAATAAATCATCTTGATCTGCATTACGGTATGGTTCAGGCTTTGTATGATATTAATCTCGAAATACCGGCGCACCAGGTAACCGCTTTTATCGGACCGAGCGGCTGCGGAAAATCGACGCTGCTGAAAACACTGAACAGGATGAATGATCTTATTGATGACTGCCGTATTGAGGGGAAAGTCAGTCTGGATGGTATAGATATTTATAAAGATATCGACGTGAATATCCTCCGCAGACGGGTTGGCATGGTATTTCAGAAACCGAATCCCTTCCCTATGAGTATCTATGACAATATAGCGTATGGTCCCCGTATGCATGGTACGAAAAACCGGATACAGCTTGATGATATTGTAGAAAAAGCATTAACAGGAGCCGCCATCTGGGATGAAGTAAAGGACAGACTCCATAAAAGTGCGCTCGGGTTATCCGGCGGGCAGCAGCAGCGACTGTGTATAGCCAGAGCTCTTGCAGTAAACCCTGAAGTTCTTCTTATGGATGAACCGACGTCTGCGCTTGATCCGATTTCTACTTCGCGTATAGAGGATCTGATAAGCGAACTGCAGAAAAACTATACGATTGTTATCGTTACCCATAATATGCAGCAGGCGACCCGTATCAGCGACCATACTGCATTTTTTCTGCTGGGTAAAGTAATCGAGTTCGGTGAAACGGAACAGATATTTTCGAATCCGCACATTAAAAAGACGGAAGATTATATTACAGGAAGGTTCGGCTGATGAGGGAAAAATTCGAAACACAGCTCAAAGAGCTTAATGACAGTCTGATTTTCATGGGAGCTCAATGTGAAGACTGTATTACCTATGCCACCCAGGCACTTCTGACCGGGACCCAGAGCATGGCTGAAAAAGCCATCCAGCTTGAAAAGGATATAGACCAGAAGGAACGGGAGATACAGGCACTATGCATGAAACTTCTGCTTCAGCAGCAGCCTGTCGCGCGGGATCTGCGTACGATAAGTGCTGCCCTTAAAATGATAACCGATATGGAACGCATCGGAGATCAGGGAAGCGATATCGCTGAAATTGTACAGCATATTGACCTTACCGACAGCCGCAATAATGTGCATATAGCTGAAATGGCGGATGCAGTCATCCGTATGGTGACAAATGCGGTTACGGCCTTTGTCAGGCACGACGCGGAACTTGCCAGAAAAGTAGAAGAAGAAGACGATATCGTGGATGAACTGTTCCAGACGGTAAAAAAAGAACTGCTTGACATGATATGCAGTGGTGTGGAACACAGTCGTTTTATAGGTGAGCAGGCTCTTGAGACGCTCATGATAGCGAAATACCTCGAACGAATCGGAGACCATACGGTAAATATTACCGAATGGGTACTATATACGCTGGAATAGTATATCCGCTTTTGAATGTAACAGACTTTTTGAAAGTGGCTCTGGAGAATCAGCAACTGCGTAAGCAGCAGGGATTAACCCTCCGCACGGATAAAATGTAAATTTTATACGGACATACTCAAATATTTCTTGACCCGCTGCCAGAATAGTGTATGATAATAAATGTGCCGGATCTGGCGTCTTGAGGTTCCGTATTGAAAAAAAACAACTCCTGTTTACCGGATTTTGAAAACTTTCCTGGCGGTAAGGTCGTTATGAAAGTAGGACCGGATAGTATTCCCATACTTGTTTATTTTACGGATAGTTTTTGCGAAATCATACACAGCAGCCGCGACGTGATCATGGAAAAAACAGGGAAATCTTTTTCGGATATTGTTTTTCCTGCTGACCGCGAAAACAGTGAAAAAGTATTTTTCCAGGGACTTTCCGATACAAAGCCATTTACATTTACCTGCCGTCTGATTCCCGACCCGGATCATCCTGTATGGATAAATGTAACCTGCAGTGTTGTGCTTGAAGATAAAATCAAGACTGTTTATTGTACCTGTACGAATGCGGACGCTGAAATGCAGGCAAAAGAAAAACTCGGACTTTCTGAGCAGCGTTTCAGGATAGCTGCAGATCATTCCGATCTTGCCCTCTGGGAATATCATATTAAAGAGGATTATAACGAATACAGTGAAAAGGCACAGGAGAGATATCATTTTCCTCCTGTTCTTCATCATATTCCTGCAGCCCTGATCGAACAGGGGTTCATCGATGGAAGCTGCGCTGCAGATCTGCTCAAGATGTATACTGAAATACGAAGAGGAAATAAGTTTGCATCATGCGAACTTATTTACCGGGAAGGCCGGCGCAGAATAAAGAGATATGCTCTCGTAAAAATGACAAATATTTATGATGAAGACGGCTATCCTGTTTCTGCAATAGGAACGGCAGAAGATATCACCGAAAAAAAAGAAGCCCTGATCAGGTTTGAAGATGAAGCTATGCAGCGGGTTTCACTGGAAACGGGGCTTGTCAGTAAGGTGTACTTCAATATGGACGAAGACCGCATTATTGACTATGACATCAGCCGTTTCGACGCTATTCCGGACAGGAAATTTAAGACATATTCCGATCTGCTTTCCGTTATTTTAATGTCAGTTCCTGATCCGATACAAAAAGAATGCCTGTTACGGGAATTGAATATTGAAAATCTTCGTGCACTCTATGAAGAAGGAACTTTACCGACAGGTATCGAGACCGTGCGCGTTCTGAAAGGCAGGCACAGAATCTGGACCCGTACTGATGTTCATATGATGAAACATCCTGCGCAGGGATGTCCGGTTGTTTTTGTTTTTACGCGCGATATTACTGCAGAAAAAATGAACCAGTTCATTATAGATGCGGTGGTCAACAGAACGTATGATTTTATTGATAAAATAGATATACCTTCTGAAACATATAAATTTTTTTCATTTGCCATAAAAAATGCTGTTATGCCGGATGCTGAAGGGAATTATTATTCTGAAAACATTCTAAATTTTCTAAAGGCAATAATATACCCCGATGATCTGAAAAAACTGCTGAAAAACCGCAGACTGGATAATGTTGAAAAGCAGTTAGAAAAAAACGAATTGTATGAATTTACGGTGAGAGTTCTGAGTCCTGAAGGTGATATATATACAAAAAAGTATCAGTACCGCTATCTTGACAGGGAAACGGGAACGCTGCTGCTTACACAGCTTGATGTTACGGAGGCTCTGAAGGAAGAATGGAAGCAGAAGGATCTGCTGGAAACAGCGCTTATTTCTGCAAAGCAGGCAAGCGCAGCGAAAAGTAATTTTCTGTCCCGTATGAGCCATGAAATACGTACTCCGATGAATGCTATTATAGGTATGGCTGCTATTGCAGACCAGTCCGTCGGCAATGATACTAAAATATCGGATTGTATCTCTAAAATCAGCCTCTCTGCGAAGTACCTTTTATCACTGATAAACGACATCCTTGATATGTCACGGATTGAAAGCGGAAGAATGCTGCTTAGAAATGAAAAATTTTTGTTTAAGGAGTTTATTAACGGTATCAATACGATCATCGATAATCAGGCTGTTAATAAAGGACTTGACTATAAATGTATCCTTTCAGAAGAAGTTGAAGATTGTTATACCGGTGATGCAATGAAGCTTCAGCAGATATTGATTAACATTCTGGGCAATGCCGTCAAATATACTGCTAAAGGAAAAATCCTGTTCAGGGTTGACCAGCTTTCCCGGAAAGGGAATCTGTCCATACTGCGGTTTACGGTTACTGATACCGGTCGCGGCATCAGTAAGGAATTCATGCCTAAAATCTTTGATATGTTCGAACAGGAAGATACCAGCTCCACAACTGTTTTCGGCGGGACAGGTCTCGGGCTTGCTATTTCCAGACATCTTGCAGAGTTGATGGGAGGACATATCAGCGTAAAAAGCGTCTTAGGTTCAGGCAGTGAGTTTTCGGTTGATATTCCGCTCACGGTTGATAAAGGTACCGGATCTCTGCCGGAAAAGAGCTGCCGTTTCGAGCAGATGTCTGCGCTTGTCGTTGATGATGTCACGGCATGTAAACAGGATCCATCTTTTGATTTTTCTGGAAAGAGAATTCTTGTTGCTGAAGATAATGCGTTAAATGCAGAAATTGCTGTTTCATTACTGGAAAACCGGCATTTTGAAGTTGAAACGGTGCAGAACGGACTGAAAGCACTGGAAATATTTACTTCAAAACCGTCATACTATTATGATGCTGTGCTGATGGATGTCAGAATGCCCGTAATGGACGGCCTTCAGGCTGCAGCCGGTATAAGGCATATAGACAGAGAGGATGCGAAGACTGTTCCGATTATAGCTATGACCGCAAATGCTTTTGACGAAGATGTGGAAAAAAGCAGATCGGCGGGTATGGACGCACATCTTGCCAAACCTGTTGAACCGGACCTTCTGTATCGTGAGCTTCACCGGCTGTTGTGTAAAAAGAATTGAAAAATGGTGCTGACAGGATGTTTTACTGTTAAAAGAATGTTAATTCTCTTAAAAACCGTTTTCGATTTTTCCTGAACCGGATACAATACAGTTATGAGAATTCTGATCGTTGATGATGAAGAGCCTATTCGGGAACTTATCAGGTACAACGTGGAAAAAGAAGGTTTCCAGACTCTGGTTGCAGGAAATGGGTTGGAAGCTCTGAATCTTGTCCGTTCTGAAAAACCCGATATTATAATCCTTGATCTTATGCTGCCGGATATGAGCGGCCTTGATATATGCCGTATACTCAAAAACGATACAGCAACCGTCGTTATTCCCATTATTATGGTAACTGCAAAAACAGAAGACAGCGATATTGTCAGGGGCCTTGAACTTGGTGCGGATGATTATGTTACAAAACCTTTTTCGCCGAAAGTTCTTATAGCCCGTATCAGATCGGTTTTGCGCCGCGGCATATCAAATTCGGGAAATAATCCGGCAGGTGAAATAAATACACGCAATATACGTATCATACCTCTTAAACATGAAGTTTATATAAACGGCGGACTGACGGAATTCAGTGCTACTGAATTTTCCATTCTTTCCTATCTGGCACACCACGCCGGCCAGGTATTTTCGC
>DCFS01000179.1 GCA_002319875.1 Treponema sp. UBA1798
TTCCTGTAGCAGTTCAAGCAGCATCTTCAGAAAGTTTTGTACAAAATCCGAATATGGTCGACTTTTTATTATGGCCCCTGTATACTGTGTACATGTATCCTGCTTCTGAATCTTTTTCACGGTTTACGGCTTATGACTGTGACCGGACTGCTTTTGTACAGAAATATCTGTCCGATCATTCCGTTGCAACGTCGATAGTGCCCATAGACGGAAAAAAACATATTTATGTCAATTTTCCTTCTTCGTCATATAATCCGATGTTTAAAATTAAAACAGTGGTTGTTCATTATGACAGGGCTGAAGGCAGTCCCGGTGCGAATGATAACAGCGCAGCAGTCTTTTCTGTTATGGACTGGTCCGTCAGACTGACACAGTCTTCAGGACTCCATAATGTCAGAATTTTTTTTACTGACGGAGAAGAACTTGGCAGTTCCGGCGGCGTAAGGAATCAGGGAGCTTTCGGCATTGCAGCACTTTTCAGAAAATTGGGAATTACCGGTGACGATGTATATGTATTTGACGCCTGTGGCCGCGGTGAAGTACCGGTTATTGCCAGAACAGTCCCGGGTATCAATGTGTCATCATCCTTCCGCAGAAAATTTAATGATTTATATGACAGGACTGTAGAACTGATACGTTCTGTATCACCACAGAAATGGCTTTCCCTCCCTGTGCCTTACAGCGATAACGCAGGTTTCCTTGCCTGCGGAATTCCTGCCGTAGCCGTTACACTGCTTCCTTCCACAGAGGCTGAAAATTATATGCATGAACTGCTCCGGACAAAAGATCTGGAATCGGCTGTTATGAACCGTATTACAGAAACGGCGGATGCAGCTGATTCCGCCGCTCAGCTTCTGAAGAAGTTTGAATACAGAAAGAAAATGCCGCCTACATGGCAGCTGTTTCATACGGAATATGACAATGAGAAGAGCCTGACACCGGAAAGTTTTTCCCTGATGGAACGCCTGCTGGCAGCCCTTGCAAAAGAACGCACATTAGCCTGAAAGCAGTTCAGGCGATGGCATGGATTATGCCCAGTTTCAAAAGTCCGTCGTACGTTATCTGGACAGACATGCCGGCAAGAATCAGCCCCATTATTTTTTCAAGCACGAACATACCGGTTGTTCCGATAAAACCGAGCAGAACGGCACCACTCCGCATGATAATAAACTGGACCGTAAGGCTCAGAATAAGAACAAGCAGGATCGTGACTGCGATGTCCGGGGAAAACGGGGTACGTGCTACATTCAGCATAATCGTCGTAATAGTGCCCGGACCGGCGATGAGTGGTATAGCCAGAGGAAATACCGCAATCATCATGGATTCCTGCGGATCGATACTTGATTCCGGAGTCTGCCGGGTTTTCGGTTTGCTTTGAATCATTTCAAAAGAGATGGTAAAAAGCAGGATACCACCTGAGATGTAGAAAGCTCCCGGTGTAATACCGAAAAACAGAAGTATGAAACGTCCGAAGACGGCGAACACAAGGAGAACGAAGCCGGCAACAAGAATGGCTTTTTTGAGAATCTTCAGGCGGTCCTGTTCGTTGAATCCTCCGGTAACGGCAAGAAAAGGAGGAATATTGCCGACAGGATCCATAATAATGAGGAATGTGAAAAAAAGCTTAAAGAACGGTCGGATATATTGCATCATAGCGGCTGAAGTATATCAAAGCATGCCGTTTTTGAATACCCCGTGTGATTTATCAAATATCATGATGCTTGCATATAATTGCGTTATTCTGTATATTGAGATGCATAAATATACAAATATTTCGAGGCATTGTTATGGCAAAAGATAAGGTCGTGCTGGCCTATTCAGGTGGTCTGGATACTACGGTTATTATTCCGTGGCTTAAAGAGAATTTTGATTATGAGGTAATAGCGGTTTGTATCGATGTCGGTCAGGGTGATGACTGGAAAACGATCAAAACCCGTGCGCTTAAAACAGGCGCTGCTGCGTGTTATGTTGTCGATGCACGTGAAGAGTATATAGAAGAATATATATGGCCTGCACTCAAGGGTAATGCCGTATATGAAGATGAATATCTGCTTGGTACTTCGACGGCCCGGCCTCTTATCGGGAAAATACTGGTCGAATATGCCCGGCAGGAAAGGGCTGTCGCCATCTGTCACGGTGCCACGGGAAAAGGAAATGATCAGGTGCGTTTTGAGCTTGCCATCAAGGCTTTTGCCCCTGATCTGAAAGTTATAGCGGCCTGGCGTGATCCGAAGTGGACACTGCAAAGCCGGGAAGAAGAGATTCAATATCTTGAAGACAGAAAGATTCCTGTACCGGTGAAGAAAAGTTCTTCCTACAGCTGCGATGAAAACATCTGGCATATAAGTCACGAGGGACTCGAACTGGAAAAGACGGAAAACGAACCGGACTGGGAAAATATGCTCAAGGAAACGGTTCTTCCTGAAAAAGCTCCGGATAAGCCTGAATATGTAAAAATAGAATTTGAAAAAGGCACTCCGGTTGCGGTGAACGGTAAAAAAATGAAAGGCCTCGAAATAATGACAGAGTTGAACCGTATCGGCGGCCGTAACGGAATAGGACTTGTCGACCTGGTGGAAAACCGATGTGTCGGAATGAAAAGCCGCGGAGTTTATGAAACACCGGGCGGAACGATTCTGTACTATGCACATGAGCAGATGGACCACCTTTGCCTTGACCGCGAGACATATCACTATAAACAGCAGATAGCTGTTAAACAGGCCGAACTGATTTATAACGGTTTGTGGTTTACAACGCTTATGGATGCCATTATGGCATTTAATGATAAGGTGGAAGAGACCGTTACCGGCTGGGTTCAGCTGAAACTGTATAAAGGTACGATGTCAGGTGCCGGATCTTCTTCACCGTACAGCCTTTATAATGAAAGCATTGCCAGCTTTACAACCGGCGAGTTGTATAATCATCATGATGCAGAGGGCTTTATTACCCTGTACGGCCTTCCGCTGAAAGTGCGTGCGCTGATGGAACAACGTATCGGTAAGGGGCAGGCTATTATTGAAAGTAAATCTCTGAAAAAACGTCCGACGGAATAATGGGAACCTCTGAAAACTTCAGTTTTTAGAGAGGCCCTGATATGATTATAGCGGAACAGGTAAGCGGAAGCTTAAATTCTGTACCCTGTTTCCGCTTACCTGCCGGTTGTACGTGGAAGGATACTGTTTTTTTTGTGTTGTTATATGATTGATTTTAGTTTATAGTTAATCAGCTGAAACTATGGCTTCCCACGGAAAACGTTTTTTTATTATTCTTTTTTTTCTCCTTTGCTCGTCTTCCGTTTTTTCCCGTACATTACGTGTCGGTATGTTCGGACAGCTTCAGTATCTGCCCCAGTACAGTCAGGGAATTAATGCCCGTTATTATGAAAACTACATGCAGGCTATAGCCGGAAAATCAGGCTGCGGATATAAGCTGCTTCAGATGGATTATGATACTGCTTTGAAGGGGCTGCAGGACGGTACAGTCGATCTTATGTGCAGTATGACGTATACACAGCAGCGTGCACGTACATACCTTTTCAGCAGTTCACCCTGTGCCATTGAATACGAGCTGCTTGTAGCCAGCCGTGACGATATGCGTTTTTTTAACGGCGATATTGAGAGCCTTCAGCATAAAAGAGTCGGACTTCTCGCCGGAGATCCTCTTCAGGAAAAAATACTTGATTCGTTTACCGATGCCCATGCTTTAAACATAAAGAGGATATATTATCTGGACAGCGATCTGATGGCTGCCGGGATCAGGCAGGGAACAATCGACCTCCGTATGGCCTCTGCCATGGCGGCACGCCCCGGTGAAAAGATTGTACAGAATTTCGGCTCCCATCCCGTTTATTTTATGTGTAAAGACCCCGTGATAAAGAAAATACTTGATAACGCAATGTCCGCCCTCCAGCAGCAGAATTCAATGTATCAGATTAATTTTATCATGCAGAATAACGGGATCGTTTCTCTCGATTTTTCCAATATTTCCCCTGATGAAAAAGCATATATACGGAATATCGGTAAAATTACCGTGGGTATCAGTTCCGGGAATTATCCGTTTTCGTATTTTGACGCTGAAACCGGAGAACTTAAAGGACTTGACCGCCTGTTCTGGGATGAAATTACCAGAATATCCGGACTGTCTTTTAAGTTTACGGAAAAAGGCAGAATGTCCGGGGAAAAACCCTGTCTGTTTATTTCATCTGATAGTGACCGTTTTGAAAACGGGCATGCAGTTTATACACGTCCATACCGGACTGTTCCCGTGCGGCTGGTCTGTGCTCCGGGACTTTCCGTAAGTGATTTTATAACTCCCGGCAGCAGATTTTCCGAAAAATATCCTGTAAAAATCGCGGTGACAGGCGATGTCCAGTGTGTACTTCCCTATTTCAGAACAATGTTCGTTGCATACAGCATCCAGACATTCCCGTCACCGCAGAAGTGTCTGGAAAAAGTTGCATCGGGCGTATGTGACGCCGCGCTTGTTCAGGATTATTACCTGCAGACGACGTATGATATCAACGATTATATGTCCCTTCGTAACAGAATGCCGTTAACCTATGATGTTCCTGTTTCGATAGCGGTAAGCGGGCAGGGGATAGATCCGCTTATTTCCATTCTCAATAAAACATTGTGCCAGATCCCTGCAGATTTTTTTACAAGGGCAGAAGAGCAGGAAGGAATTTTGGCCCGCTATAAACCCGCTCGCGGACTGGTTCTGCACCAGTATCTGACGACGTTTCTGATATTTCTTATCGTAATATTGTTGTATGCCGTTTTCAGCGCTCTCTATAATGCCGGGAAATATAAAAAGATGTCTGAGACTGATAATCTTACCGGTTTATGGAATATAAACTGTTTTGAGCGTGAATTGGAGAAATTGTTTGTGTCGATGCCCCGCAGCAATTTTATGTTTATGGAACTGAATATCCGCAGCTTTACATTGATAAACAAAATGTACGGTTCCGAGTGGGGAGACAGGACTCTTGTTTTTCTTGCAAAAAAACTTACCGATGCCAGGGACGGCCGCCGCAATGTGTATCTGGCCCGCGGCGATGCCGACAATTTTTATGTGCTGGAACCTGTTATCACGGAAGAGGGTACCCGTGAAAAGATGGAAGAATTTCTTAAGCTTGTCCGTAAGGAAGGGCTGAAGTCCGGTATCCAGATCGTTGTAAAAACCGGCGCCGTTTTTATCGGCCCCCGTTATGGAGGCTTTGATTCAGTAAAGAATCTGGTAGGAAAGGCAGGATATGCAAGGAAGTATATACGGAACAGCGTAGTCGATAATTTTGCTGTTTTTAACGGACGGCTTCAGAAGCAGCGGATGCTGGAAGAAAATATCGAGAGCTGTATGGACAAGGCCCTGGAAAACAGGGAGTTTTACGTTGTCTACCAGCCCAAGGTAAATCTTTATACGGGAAAGGTTGAAAGTGCGGAAGCTCTTGTGCGCTGGAAAAGTCCTGAGAACGGCGATGTTGCACCCGATATATTCATACCTGTTTTCGAAAAAAACGGGTATGTCATCAAAATGGATTTTTATGTATATAAAGCAGTCTTTGATTATCTTCAGCATCTTCTGGACACCCATTTTCCTATAATTCCTGTTTCACTCAATGTGTCCCGCCTTCATTTGAACGCGGAAAAATTTGTAGATGATTTTATTTCATTGTTCTCACAATATTCTATTCCTCCTGCATATATTGAAATGGAAATAGTGGAACGTACCGCAGGTACGGCGGACAGGGTTCTCAAAAATATGGCGGAACTGCTGCATAATCATGGCTTTTCTGTGGCGATGGATGATTTCGGCACTGGAGAATCATCTCTGAATATGCTGAGTGAGATTCCGATCGATGTCATAAAGTTTGATCAGCTTTTTCTGGAAAGAGCAGAGAGTTTACCGGATTCCAGAATAATACTCCGGGAGATGATAAAGATGGCAAGGATGCTTGGCAAGACAACGGTGTGTGAAGGTGTAGAACGGGAATCCCAGGTGATATTTTTGAAGGATATCGGCTGCGATATGGCTCAGGGATATTATTTTTCAAAACCACTGCTGTCTGAGGATTTCAAAAAGTTTCTTATGGAACACAGATAAACCTGGAATCGATGGAACCTGACCGCGACGATGCCTCTTGTACATGTATTATCCGGTGGTTTCACTCTTATCTGTTTTGGGTATGATAGTCCTTCATCAGATCTATCAGAAGTTTTTCCGGTTTTGAAAGGTACACGTCTTTACGGAATGAAACTCCGATTGTCCAGCAGAATTCTTCTCCAACGGAAAAATAAACTACAGGAATATCGGGATCTGCATAGTATTGCGGGAAAAAACCGGCAGCGATCTGGTTTTTTATTGTTTCAATAATTGTTCCGGTACTTGACGATTCAAACAGTATTCGCGGCTTAAAACCGGCTTTATGAAAAGCTTCTTCAGCCATGTCGTTCATCCGGGTTTCCTTTGCATTCATAATGAAATCAGTATTTTCAAACTGTTTCAGGTCGACAGGAGGAAGTTTTTTCCAGCTTTCAGTACCGGCAAGATATGCCAGCGGATGTGTCCTGGGAACACCGAGAATCATTTTTTCCGAACCAAACGGAATGGTTTCGAAATTTCCGTTTTCAGTGAACAGGGCTGTGTTTGCAAGCCTGACCGTACCTTCAAGCAGCAGTTGCTCCATTCTTTTTGCCCGCGCTTCATAAATACGGAACGTAATACCCGGATATATTTTATGAAATACGGGATAGATTTCCGTGAACATTTTTGCCCCGCGTTCCGGTGTAAATGATATTGATATCTCTCCTTTCTGATTTTCGCTGATATCGCTGATTATTTTATAGGTTTCATCTCTGATGGCAAGAATTTTTTTAGCATTTTCTATATATATTTTTCCTGCAAAGGTAGGTACCATGGTGTGATGGGATCTTTCAAATAACGGGACTCCCAGTTCTTTTTCAACTCTGAGAAGCTGCTGGTTCAATGCAGACTGCGTAAGGAATATTTTGTCTGCAGCTTTTGTAATATTCTGTTCCTCGCTGATTGTGAGAATGTATTCCAGTTCGTGGAGATCCATAGGCTTCTCTTAATTATTTTTAGAGTAATAATAAAATAGTATAAGTTGCGTATTTAGAATATGCAACTTATACTTAATTGTCAATATAAAATCTAATGTCTTTATATTTTGATGTTTTATAGGAGGAAAAAATGAAAAAAAATTTGATGGTTGTACCGGCCGTACTGGCTGTTGCATTATTGTCTTCCTGCCAGGGAAAGAAAACTTCCGCGGGTACGGAAACTACGCTGCCGAAGAATATTGAAGTACAGGTTCCTGCCAAAGCGGGTGGTGGTACCGATGTTATGGCCCGCGCCATGACCATGCAGATGGCTAAAGACAGCGGCAGCAATATTACCGTGGTAAACAATACCGATGGCTCCGGTGTTGTCGCAATGGAAAAAGTACGTACGGCAAAAAATGACGGTTCCACGCTTCTGCAGTTTCATTCGACGATGCTTATCAAAACAGCGACAAATGTATATAAACATTCCGCAATAGATGATTTTACGCTGATCGCAGCTGCTCATCCTATAGAAAAGGTAAGCGAAGTTCTCGTTGTCAGTGCAGATGCAAAATATAAGAACCTTGAAGATCTGGTTACTGCAGCAAAAGCCGCACCGGGAACACTGCTGTTTGGTGTTGAAACCGGCGGAACAGTCCATATTATAACCGGCCTTTTTGCAAAGGCTGCCGGAATCACCGTGAAATATGTAGAGGCGGGAAGCGACACGGAAAAGCTGACTGCGCTTGTCGGTAAAAGTATTGATGCCTGTTTTGTGAATCCTAATCAGGCCAAGCAATATGTGGAATCCGGTAAAGTTGCAGCACTTGCAGCTGTCCCTATCGATGATGATAAGACTGACAGGAGCAGTGTACTGCCGAATATTCCTAATATGACGGAACTCGGTTACCAGTGTACATTCGCGACGTATTTTCTGCTCCTTGGACCTAAAGGCATGGATAAAGCTCTGGTTGATAAACTGTATAACCTTTATTCATCGGCAGCGCAGAATCCGAATGTGTTGAATATTGTAATACCGGCAGGTCTTGATATGAGCTGTTTCCCCCAGAATGCCTGCCTTGATGCCGTTAAAAAGCAGCAGGATGAATTGAATGGAATAGTAGCGGATCTCGGACTTCAGAAAAAATAGTCTTTATCAGATACGGAATACTGCTTTTTACCTGCAGTATTCCCTCTGTAAATGGTGGTATTTAAAATGAAAATCAAAATGGACCAGATTATAGGTACGGTTCTTGTTTTGTGCGGTATTATTGTTGCCGTACTGATTTCCCGGTTTTCAGTTCCTATGACCCAGAAGTATCCGGGCCCAAAACTGTTACCGGCAATTGCAGCCTTCGGATTTATCGTCTGCGGCGGCGGTATATTTATTGAAAGTTCAATAACAAAAAAAGAAACAAAAACAGTGATGTTACCCGCAGGCTGGCTGAAAATTGGTGTATGTCTCGGAATACTCTGCCTGTATGTACTACTTATGAAATATTTCGGATTCCTGATCATGACACCTGTTATTTTATATGTATTGTCAACACTGTTCGCAAAAGGATATACATGCTCATGGTATGGCAGACTTATATATGCTGTTGCCGTTACCGGTATCGTATATGTCGTTTACGTTTATGCATTCGGTCTTGGCCTTCCAGCCGGAATGATTTTTGAATAATACGATGGAGTTATCATGATAACATATCTTCCTTATATTCTGGCTCAGATATTCACTCCGTATAACTTCGCCCTGATGTTTACAGGTACGGTAATAGGAATTATCTTCGGCGCAATACCAGGTCTGTCAGGTACGCTTGCGGTTATGCTCTTTATGCCGCTTACCTATGGGATGCAGTCTTCGACGGCAATTATCTTTCTGATCAGCCTGTGGGTTGGTGGATGCTCAGGTGCGTTTATCGGTTCAATACTGCTGGGCATCCCCGGTTCGGCTTCTTCTGTAGCGACCTGTTTCGACGGGTATCCGATGGCAAAGGCGGGAAAAGCGGGAAAAGCTCTCGCTATCGGAATGATAGCGTCTTTTCTCGGTACGATTCTGTCTGCTATCCTCGGTGCGCTGCTTTCCCAGACTGTTGCCGATCTTGCATTCAAGCTGGGGCCGTGGGAATATTTTTCTCTGTGCTTTCTTGCCATTACTATGGTACTTGCCATCTCAAAGGGCAATATGTTCAAGGGTCTCGCTGCCGCCTGCATAGGATTGCTGTTTGCATCGGTCGGATTTTCTCCGATAGATGCCGAACCGCGTTTTACGTTTGACAATATGTATTTGCAGGGCGGTCTGTCCATGACGGTAGTCCTTATCGGCGTATTCGGTATTTCGTATATGATTCATGAATATGCAAAGGGATTCGATAAACTTCCGTCCTTTGACACAAAGAGTATCAGAGGTCTTGGAATTTCGTTATCCGAAATAATCGGACAATGGAAAAACATTCTTCGTTCTTTCGGTATCGGTCTCGGGATAGGTTTCCTTCCCGGAATGGGTGCCGGCCTGTCAAATCTTGTGGCCTATTCTGCAGCAAAGAACAGCAGCAAGCATCCGGAACTGTTTGGAAAAGGAAATCCGGAAGGTGTCTGGGCGTCGGAAGTATCAAACAATGCCGCAATCGGCGGAGCCATGATACCGATGGCGGCCCTCGGCATTCCGGGAGACAGTGCTACGGCACTGCTGATCGGAGCTCTGACAATACACGGCCTTGAAATGGGGCCGATGGTGTTCAGAAACAGCGGTAACATAGTATTTCTTATGTTCGGAACTGTTATCGCCTGTGCTTTTCTGACACTGCTCCTTCAGTCTCTGGGAATGCGGATTTTCCCCCAGGTACTCAGAATTCCATATCACTACATGTATCCGGCACTGCTTGTTGTTTCACTTGTATCAGGGTACGTTGAATCATCTTGTCTGTACAAATGCGGTATGATGGTGGTGTTTGCTGCTATAGGAGTGCTGATGCTGATAGGAGGTCTGCCGCTGGCACCTCTGCTGCTGGCATTTATTCTTGGACCGACACTTGAAAGTAATATGCTGAAAGCATTTCAGTATTCAGAATCCGCCTCGTCATTTTTTACCCGGCCCATTTCATGTACGTTTATGATAATCGGTGTACTGGCCATTTTCTCACCTGTATTAAGAAGCGTATATAATAAAATAAAAAGAGGTAATATATAAAATGCCGTTGAACAGTACTTCAAAAATAAGTCCTTCTCCTGAAAATTTAATGCAGCGTGTCTGCAGACGGCCATGGGAATCATATCTGGAACCGATACGGATGGCACCGGGAGTATGGTATATCTCCGGTAACGACTGGGTAGCATCCTATCTGATAGATACCGGTGATGGTCTGATTCTTATAGATACAGCGCTGCATGAAAGCTGTTATCTTATGCTGGAGAATATCCGCTCGCTGGGATATTCTCCCCGTGATATAAAAAAAATACTTCTGTCTCATGCGCACATTGACCATATCGGTGCCGCAAAAACAATGAAGGAATTAACTCACGCTGAAATGTATCTCGGAAAACGGGATTTGTATTTTCTGCATGAGCGCAGGGATCTTATCGGTGGTGATTCTGAAAAGTATACGTGCGGCGTATTTGAACCCGATGAACTGTATGACGATGAAAAACCTGTCGTACAGGGAAACATCTGTATCGATACGGTTTCTACGCCTGGGCATACACCAGGATGCACATCGTTCTTTTTTACTGTAAAAGATAAAAGCGGAAAAGACCTGCGCTGTGGTATGCATGGTGGTGTCGGTCTTAATACCATGACGAATGAATATTTTAAGACGAGCGGACTGCCTGCTACACTCCGGAATGAATTTGCCGACGGGTTGAATAAACTTGACCGGATGAACATCGATATTACGTTACCGTCACATACAAATCAGGTAGGAATACTCCTGTTGAAAGATAAAATAACTGATAATTTTAATCCGTTTATAGACCAGTCTATCTGGCATGAACTGATGCATGAGCGTCTTGACCGTGTACAGGCGCTTATGAAGTAATAATAAGATTTGAGAGTGCAGAATCCCAGTTCCGTTAACCGGAACTGGCTTTTTTATTTGTGCATGGTCCGGACGTTTCTCCCGGATCAGGGGTGTTTATTTTTCTACGAGTACCTTGTCGAGATCTGCAGAAATCTTTTCCCTGTCAAGATTCGTACCGATTATGACGAGTTTGATCATGCGGTCGCCGTACGTATCGTCCCAGTTTTTACGCATTTCGGGATCCTGAGCAAGAACTTTCTGCTGCTCAGCTTTGTTTTCTGCTGCAAGCCATGGTCCGGAATAACCGGCTACAATCTGGCGTCCTGTGGTTTCCAGTACCCATGCCATATCCGGTTCGTCAGCGAACCACATAACGCCTTTACTTCTGATAATATTCTTTGGCCAGACAGTCGCATATTCGTCAAGTTTCCGGCGGTCAAAGGCAGCCCTGCGGTAATAGACAAATGAACCGATTCCGTATTCGTCTTCGTCGGCTCCTTCTTCTATATGCACATGTTCCTTGCCTTCTTCCTCTTCTTCTTTATTCAGCTCTGTAACCCATCCTGCGCTTTCGTATACTTTTTCAAAATCAAATGCATTGGTTCCGAGAATATCTTTGACGTCTACATTCCCTTTTGTTGTTTCGATAATGCGCGCGTTCGGTTGCAGTTTTTTTATTACGGCCCTGATTTTTTTCAGCTGATCTTCTTTCACAAGATCAATTTTATTGAGGATAAGCGTGTTGCAGAATTCTATCTGCTGCACAAGGAGGGATTCGATATCGTCCTCTTTCATATCTTTTTTCAGCAGGCTGTTTCCTTCGCTGAATTCGGTCGCCATTCTGTTGGCATCGACGACAGATACTACTCCGTCAACTTTTCCGCTCGATATTGTTTCAAGAGCCTGCGCTATCGGCATTGGCTCACATACACCACTTGCCTCAATAAGAATATAGTCAAATTTCCCTGTTTTTATCAAACGTTCGATCTGTTTTACGAGATCCGACTTAAGTGTACAGCAGATACAGCCGTTCTGAAGAGGAACAAGACTGCCTGTGTCGGTTATTTTGGCATCTTTAGCGATCAGCTGTGCATCAACATTAACTTCACCGATATCATTTACGATAACGGCAACTTTATATCCCTGCTGGTTATTCAGAACATGGTTGAGCAGCGTTGTTTTTCCCGCTCCCAGATATCCTGCAAGCAGTGTGATAGGAACTTTTTTCTGTGACATGTATAAAACCTCTATCTTATTAAGATAGCAAAAAAAGGCAGGAACGGAAAGTGCCAGCGGAAATAATCCAGCCTGCCGAATCGTTTTGAAAACCTGATGCGGTCTATATTTCCCAAAACCGGGCTTTACAGAGTTGGGACAACCTGTCTTTTGTCTCCGGACTTCATTTCCGTCTTCATGGAATACATATTTGCATCTGCTTTATACTGGGCTTCATAGAAGCTTTTTTTATCTTCGGGAGTAAAGAACACATAACCGTAGGCGGCTGTAAACGGATGTTCCGATCCCTGCTGGTGCCCGACTAAATATTCGAAAGTCGCGAATGCCTGTGCCAGCTTTTCCCGGTCCGTATCTGTACAGAGGCAGACAAATTCATCACCCCCGATTCTGTATATCGTACTGATGTGACCGAATGCCTGTTTGAGTCTGTCTGCAAATGCCTTTATTACCGTGTCTCCGGTGAGGTGTCCGCAGCAGTCGTTGATTTTTTTGAGATTATTCATGTCGAACAGTATAAGGCAGAATTCCTGTTTTTGTTTTTTTTCATCCGGAATATATTTTTCAACAAACGTATACCATGCGGTACGGCTCGAAACTCCGGTAGAAAAGTCAATAAAAGCGAGTTTCTGGTATGCGGAAGCTTTTTGAATTTCATGTAGCTTGGCAGCAGCAAAGTGCTGGAAATACAAGAATTGTATTATAAGAAAGATACAGAACAGGATATTAAATATCAGCGCCGGTATTTTATAATCCGTATAAAAAATAACTTCGTGACATGAGAGTTCGATGACCAGAATCAGAATCCCCAGATTTCCCAGCAGTGAATATTTTTTATGATTGCGGAGATTCTCCAGCAACAGATATACTGCATAGATACAGGCAGATACGAGAAGTATATTCGTTAAATACATTGTTTCCGTAATCTGTTTTATTCCTGAGACCTGCAGTCCGATTTGTATGACGATAACCCCGATCCCTGCGGTAAAGAGAAGAAGCAGAGTGGTATTCTTTTTTGTGTCAGTCAGTGTAATAAGAAATTTTATAATTGCAACCGGTAACAATATAAAGGACAGATATTCGCAGCCCCAGAGTATGGCCGGATCAGCAGTCAGTAATTGTAACATAAAAGAATCGGCGTATTCCCATACGCCTGACAGAAGGCATATATGACTGAAATAGAGAAGCATCCGGTTTCTGACGATTTTCCGGGGAAAAATCAGGTACGTGAATAAAAGGATTATTCCCTCAAACAGCAGAAGTTCGGCAAAAATAAGGTGAGAATGGTGTTCATGCCGGAATGAATTCAATATTTCGCTCTGTTTTCCTATAAACATGGTGCTGTATTTCCCGGTTTTTGATTTGAAAACAGCGCTGAAGGTTATGCATAATTCCGTTCCTTTCAGATCTTCCGCTATCGGTACGATATGAAAAAAACGGCCATAACTGTACAGCCAGCCGGGATTGCTTTTTACCTGATAGGTATATAGGATTCTTCCGCCGGCAGATACTACGGCATTCTGCTGATCTGTATAAAAACCGATACAGGCACCGGATGGAAGAGTTTCCGGGAGTTTGTGGTAGAGCCGGGTGGTTTTGCTTTGCAGATATGCTGTGCTGCCGGCAGGCAACCGTCCTTTATAGCGGTATTCGGCAGGCGAAACAGCCTCATTTCCCTGCGGCGCTATCTGCAGCGGAAGAGATACGGTATATTTTTTATCATTGTCGTAAAAATACCAGTCATTATTAAAGGGGGCTGCATAATTTCCCTGTATGTATATTTTTTTTGTGTCACGGGAACCAAGAATAGCGGATATAAAAAGAATACTTTCTGCAAGGTATAGTAACAGGGATATAAAGAAGACAATCCTGAGCCATCCGTAGTGGAAACGTACTTTAGAGATCTTTCCCATCTAACTGCTTCAGGGCTTCCTGACGTGCTGCAATTACTGCATCGCACCATGTGTCGAATTCCTGATCGGGAATCTGGCATTCCCTGTGCGTGCTGACGTATCGTACCGTATTGCGTATGCCGTTAGCCATCGTAATTTCCGGTTTGAAATCCGGTACAAGCCGTCGTAATTTTGAGATATCGAATAGAACAGTCCTGGATTTGTCGCCAAGCAGTTCTCCTTCAAAATCGAACTGTCTGCCGGCAGTCGCAAGAAAATCCGACGATATATGGACACAATTCAGTTTTACTCCGAGCGTACCGGCAATAATTTCATATATCTGATCCCATGTAAGACTTTCGTCTGTCATGATCTGTACCGTCTGCCCGAGTGCACGCGGATTGCCGATAAGTCCTGTAAAGCCTGCTGCAAAATCGCTGTTGTGCGTCAGCGTCCACAGCGAAGAACCATCGCCATGGATAATTACCGGTTTCCCTTCAAGCATTCTCTGCAGTACCTGCCAGCTTCCTTTTTTTCCGTGAACAGCAAGGGGTACTTTCTTTTCATTATACGTATGGCTGGGGCGCACGATGGTAACAGGGAAACCTTCCGTCCTGTATTTTTCCATAAGAAAATCTTCCCCTGCAATTTTTTTGCGGGAATATTCCCAGAACGGATTTACCAGCGGCGTACTCTCTGTGATTATATAATCTGACGGCGGCTTCTGATAAGCCGATGCGGAACTTATAAATATAAACTGCTTTGTTCTGCCTGCGAAAAATCTGAAGTCGCGTTCAAGATCCTCCGGGCCGAATGCGATAAAATCTGCTACTGCATCAAAATCAAGCCCTTTCAGTTTTGCGGTTACCGAAGCTTCTTCATGAATATCACAAGCAATTTCCCGTATTCCCGGCAGATCACTATTCCGGTTTCCCCTGTTCAGAAGATACAATTCATTTCCCTGCTCAAGCAGACAGCGTGAAACAGCCAGGCTTATTGTACCTGTCCCGCCGATCAAAAGGACTCTCATATGCTCCTCAGTATATATGTCGTTTCGTGAAGTATTTTCAAAAGTAACAGGCTTTTGAAAGTTACCCTAGTATATAATAGATATTTTGGTATATCTATAGGGTACCTCTAAAAACTTCAGTTTTTAGAGGTACCGTCGAGTTAGTTTTCAAATTTGATGATTTTTACAAAACACCGGCTTCCCTCATATGTCAGAATTCCTTTGCCAAGCAGATGTCCGTCGGCAAGTACCTCCACCGTATTATCTGCGGGTGTATCAAGAAGCAGGGACTCGCCTTTATTAAAACGTTCGATGTCTTTTCTGGTCCACTTTGCATGTCCTGTAATAACATTAATCTGTTTCGGACGTTCAAAGGGTTTGGAAATGGCAACTTTTGATCCGCTGAAAAGGGCATCGATTTCACCTTGAGAGAGCTCTACTTCAGGGATGTCTTCTGTCTGCTTTTTCGAAATTGAACGGACATCTGCGAGAATGTTATCCATTTCCGCCTGAGAAAGGAGTATTCCTTCTTCAATTTCGTTCTGTTCAGCCATATCTTTCCCTTACTGATTGTTTTCCTGCTCGAGCATTTCCCTGTAAGAATCAAGGTTTTTCATAATACCATCGGAAAGGACGGGGTAGGCAGGATCGATATCCTGCAGTGTTTTTACCAGAATTTCCGAAACAAGGTACCGCGTATACCATTTCTGGTCAGCAGGCAGTACGTACCATGGTGCGGTTTTTGTTGAAGTATTGTTTACCGCATCTTCATATGCTGAAATATAGGAATCCCAGAAACTCCGTTCCTTTATATCGCTTTCTGAAAATTTCCAGTTTTTTTCTGCTTCGGTAATACGTTCAAGAAAGCGCTGCCTTTGTTCTTCCCTGGAAACGTTAAGGAAAAATTTTACGACACGGTATCCGTTTTCATACAGGTGTTTTTCGAAATTCCTGATTTCCCTGTATTTCATGTCGAAAAAGTCTTTTCCGATGCACCGTTCCGGCAGGTGATAGTTTTTATACAGATCGTGTACCTTTACAACAAGTACTTCTTCATACCATGAGCGGTTGAATATTGCCATTTTACCGTGTACCGGCATGCGCAAATGATACCGCCAGAGAAAGTCATGGGAAGCTTCGTCTGTATTCGGTGCTTTGAAACTGAATACGTCGATACCCTGCGGATTTACACCGGACATGACGTGTTTTATGGTACTGTCTTTACCTGCCGCATCAAGTGCCTGAAGGACGATTACGACGGATTCTTTTGCATCGGCATACAGTTTTGTCTGCAATTCGCTGATTTTCTGTAAGTTTTTTTC
>DCFS01000347.1 GCA_002319875.1 Treponema sp. UBA1798
AATCATCTGCAAAACGGGGATCATCGTTCTGTGTAAGTGTATCGATCAGAGATGTAATATCGGATTCAATACCAAACTTAAGCGTCTGCCGGTTCTTTTCCACGACATCTTTTCCTTCGTCCCGGCTCTCTGCAGCAGCAGTCTTTTCCCTGTCCGGAGGCAAAGGACGTTTTGCTGGAGGGACGACAGCCTTTTTTTTGCTGTCATCGGGATTCAATCCTGATTTCTCTCCGGTGTCTGCCGGAATCTCAGATGGAACTGTTGCAGCAGATTGATCAGCAGGTGTAATAATCGTCTGTCCGGTATGAGTATCAACAGTCTGCGCAGACAATGAAAAAAACAGACAAACAGAAGAAACTGCCATAGCAGCGACAGTTTTTTTTATTTGTACGGCAGGTTTAATCCACTGCCCGCCGAAGTGCACAAGAAGCACAAATCCCGACTGCAATACTTTTAGAGACCCCCATATACCGCTGGGTGAGACGGGATCGGCGATTATTTTTTTCATATATTCCTCATTATCGGTGTGTTCTTAGCGGATGTTGCCGGCTTTAAAACGATTAAGAAAATTTCTGCGGTATTCATCAAATCTGTCTTCATTAATTGCAAGGCGTATTTCTTCAAGCATATGATACAGAAAATACAGATTATGATATGAAGCCAACATCGCACCTAGTATTTCCTGATCCTTAAATAAATGCCGTAAATAGGCTCTTGTATAATTACGGCAGACTTTACAATGGCATTCAGTGTCGATCGGCGTAAAATCATGCATAAAACGTTCCTGCTTGATTGAAAGCATACCATCATGGGTAAAGTATGAACCGTTACGGGCATTCCTTGTAGGAAGCACACAGTCAAACATATCAATACCGTCAGCGACAGCTTCCAGTATGTATTCAGGCGTCCCGATTCCCATAACATATTTAGGCTTCACGGGAGGAAGATGCTGTACCGTAAACTGAAGGAATTCAGCAAACTTTTCCGGAGGTTCTCCTACCGACAGTCCGCCTATAGCTATTCCGGGCAGATCAAGCGATGATACAAATTCTGCACTCCGCTGCCGTAAATCTTCAAAAAAATTTCCCTGAACTATCGGGAAGAGGACTCCTTTATACCCCTGTTCCTGTCTGAGGGTCCATTCCTTTTTTGCCCGCTCACACCAGTTTGATGTAATTTCAAGTGCCCGTTCCGCTTCTTTCCTTTCGACATCCCATCCGGTACAGACATCAAGCTGCATCTGAATGTCACTGTTGAACTGTGCCTGAATATCAACGACACTTTCCGGAGTAAAAATCTTTCTTGCTCCATCTATGTGGCTGCTGAATACCGCACCTTCAAACGTTATTTTCCTGAGCGGAGATAATGAAAATACCTGAAAACCACCGGAATCTGTTAAAAAATTACGGTTCCAGCCGGAGAAACCGTGCAGACCGCCGGCTTCTTCAATCAGGTCAGATCCGGGACGAAGATAAAGATGATAAGTGTTCGCAAGAATTATTTCAAAACCGATCTCCAGTAAATCATCTTTCGATACAGCTTTGACCGTTGCATTCGTACCTACCGGCATAAAAACAGGTGTCTGCACGTTCCCGTGATGCAATGACAGGATTCCCGTCCTTGCAGTTCCTGATGTGTGTGTAATTTCAAAAAAAGCCATACGCTTACGTCCTTGCAAATTTTAACAATAAAATGCTTAGTATGATAAATAAAAATACAGGGAACCAGGCTCCCATAAAAGGCGTTACATATCCGAATTTAGCCAGCAGCATAGTTACCATCTGTGTTATATAAAACAGAACGGCAGCACCGATGCTCAGAGCAAGACTTGTCAGCAGAACATTTTTTGCAGTCTTGCCTGAAAGCCCGATGGCAAGAAATACAACAATAAAAACAATGAAAGGAAAAGAAAATTTTTTATAATAAAGTGAACGGGCTTCGGCCGAAGGCAATCCGGTCCTGATCAGATGATCTATATATGCGTGGGCCTGAGCAGTACTCACTTCATCTACTGAAATAGTATTATTTCTGAAAGTTTCAGGTGGTTCCCGCAATTTCTTTTGCAGTTCCGGCTGGAAAGGACAAATTTCAAGCAAACCGTTCCGGTAGGTATATTGAGTACAATCACTCAAAAGCCAGCAGCCCTGTTTGCCATCCCATATCGCAGAATTTGCATATAATATATTCTCAAGTTTTTTATCTGTAGTTCTCATAACGACATACAATATGTGAAGACGTCTTGCCGTATCATCATAAAAATCAGCTTTATAAATGATATTACCGCCTTCTGCAAGGACGACAATACGGTCATTATTCATCGTAGCCTGCTGTTTCAGAAGGAATTTCTGTAATTCCTGTTTTTTTGCATATGTCGGAACCACAACTGTATCCTCAAAAAAAAACATACCAAAACTCAAAATGAAAGACAGTGCAAGAAGAGGACAGGTAAAACGGAAAAGAGAAATGCCTGAAGCAAAAACAGCTATCAGTTCATTATTTGCATAAAAAGCACTTAACGTATACGAGGCAGCAAAAAGGATTGCAAGCGGAATGGAAAATGATGCGGCCTTAGGAATATACAGCAGAAGTACATGAGCAACTGCAACCGGATCCGCCTGATTTGTAATAAATTTCCATAAATTCATCAACAGATCCACCAGTTCCAAAACGAAGCAGAAAAAAAATAATGCACCAAAAAAAACAGAAATAAAACGCCGGTAAAGATATACGGTGAGTTTCATTTTTTTGCCAGTACAAAATAAAAAGAAATACCAACGAAGCCTGCCAGCAGATTGGGAAACCACATGCTCAGAATTCCATATGAACCGCTTTTACCGGAAAAAATTTGTCCAAGTATCATCATAGCCCAATATAAAACAGATATAAACAATCCGATTATTAAGCCTATTGTCTGCCCGTTATGCTTGCCAAACAGGATCGCCAGAGGCATTGCCATAAGAGCAAAAAAGAGGGAACCAAACGGCAGGGAAAATTTTTTATTATATTCAAGCTGGTAAAGATTTAATGTTCTCTTTTTTACATCCTTATCGGAACGCATCTCCCCGATCTTTCGGTAAAGATCATAGGAAGTCATTTCGCGAGGGCTGACACCGCTTGTGTTATCAAAAAAAGAAGATTCAAATATATTTAACAGAACTGTCTGGGTATTAAGGGCATCAAAAGTTGCAATCTTATCTTTCCGGAGAAAAGCAATATGCGCATCTTTCATATCAAGCTGCATAATGACACCTGACTCTTTCGATTTTTTAACTTCAGAATTCCCCGCTATAATAATACGCTGCGTTCCATTTTCATCTGTGTTAAAAAAAACAAGATCCGAAACAGTATTTCCTTTAACATCTCCGATAACAAGTGTCGAATCATTCATGCGCTTTATGGAATGTGGTTCCAGTTCGACTGCAGGATTCGACATCAATATAGACCTATACAGCCGGTTATAATGAATAGTTCCCAAAGGCAAAAGATAATCATTTACAAAAAAGGAAAATATAGATATAAAAAGCCCAAGGACAAGAACCGGAAGTAAAATAATACGGTAGCTGAATCCTGATGCACGAAGGATGAGTATTTCATTTGTACTCATCATGTTTCCAAGACACATCAAAAAACCGACCAGCGTCGCGAACGGAGCTGATTGGGCAATTATGAATGGAAGACAATAAGTAATAAGCAGAACAGCATCCCAGACAGGCACATGTTTTTTTAAGATATTTTCTGCAAGAAGAAGAATCTGATTGACAAAAAAGACTGCAAAAAAAAATAAAAAAGCAATACCGAAATACAGCAGGAGTTCTTTTACAAGATAACGGATAACCGTATGAGTCTTCAGCGCCTTTCCAGCAAAAATTTTAGCTTTGAAACTGGAAAATAACTGCCGCATCAAAGGGAACATCCGCTTTCGCGTAAAAAATATCATGTTTTCACTCCGGTAGAACCGAATCCACCTGCCCCTCTGTCCGATTCTTCAAGGCCGGCAACGGAGACAAAAATTCCCCGCGTTACAGGGGCAACAACAAACTGTGCTATACGGTCTCCGCAACTGATTGTAAAATTTTCCTTCCCAAGATTTATCAGGATTACCTGTACTTCACCACGATAATCGCTGTCAATTGTTCCAGGGGCATTAAGACATGTTATACCGTTTTTTGCAGCAAGACCGGAACGCGGGCGGACCTGGATTTCATAACCACTGGGAATTTGAAAAGAAAGACCGGTAGGAATCATCTTTATTTCCCCCGGGACGAGCATTACCGGGGCCGCTATAAATGCACAAACGTCTGCACCGGCAGCGCCTTCAGTTTTGTATATGGGCAGCTTTGCCCCGTTTAACGCTTTGCATGGTATTGTTATCAAATTCTGCATAAATTTCTCCATTCAGTTCAGGGAACAACATACCTATTTTATTCCGTTCTTTTTCCGGAAGCTTAGGACCGTATACAACGAAAGCCGCTTTTTCCGGCCTGAGCAGCAGTTTTATACATCGTATAATATCATCTTTCGTAACACTGCGTAAACCATCAATTGTTTCTTCTGTTGTTCTCAGCAGGTATCCGGCTGAATAATTACGTTCAAGTCGCTTCATCCGGTATTCTATATCATCGGCAGCAATCAGCTCTTCCCCGCACAGGTGCTCTCTTGCAGCATCAAGTTCCTCATCAGAAATAATGCAGGATAAAAGATTTTTCATCTCACTGTTTATATCTGAAACAATTCTAAGGCTGCTACGTCTGGCAGATGATGCATATGCACACCAGCAGCCGGTATCCTCATAGAAACTGAAAAAACTGTAAACGTTATAACAGTACCCGCCCTTTTCACGCAGCCGCTGAAACAGCCTTGAACTCATTGTATCGCCTGTCAGCGCATTCAGTACACACAGGGAATAATATGTTTTTTCATCTACGGGATAATCAAGAGGGAAAAGTAAAAAAAACTGCTCCTGCCTGAACGGCGCAGAAATAAAATTGATTCCGGGCTTCCAGACAGGCACCTGATCCTTAAAGTGGCAGGCATGAAATGGCTGTAACTGGAATGTATGGTCCGGTAACTGTTCGAGCCGGCCTATAACAGCATCCCGGTTATAATTTCCGGTTATACAGACCGTCAGCTCACCATGAACAAAATATTTCGTATACCATTCAAACAAATCATTTCTTGTTAAATTTCCAACATCACGGACAGTTCCGCTTATACTTAAACTGATTTTCTGAGCTGGCCATACAGATTCCCCGACTGCATCAAGTGCAGCTTCTTCAGGATCATCGCCTGCAGAAATGATCTCACTTTCAATCACTTTCAGCTCATGGAGTCTCTCTTTTTCATCGAGTACTGCATTTGAAATCATATCACACATGATTTCAAGTGCGGCATCGACACGTACTGACGGAACTACACAATACAGGCACACATTTTCGCGCTCTGTATATGCATTAATATAACCACCCATGCGGTCAAATGCACAGGCGATATCAAACGATGAACGCTTTCCGGTACCCTTAAAGAGCATGTGTTCTACAAAATGGGTTATACCACGCAGAGTATCCGGTTCTGACCGGCTTCCCGTATAAAACCAGAAACCGATTGCAGCAGTTTTTCCTGATGCAACCGGTTCTGTTATAAGAATAACCCTATTCCGCAATTGAACCGGCAAAACCGGTTGCGAAATGAATGACATAGATATTATTTATTTTTCTTTGCAAGTTCTTCTACTGCATCAATATAAGAAAGATTCAGACGTCCCATTTTGTCGACTTCAAGCAATTTTACAGGTATCTGCTGTCCTTCTTTCAACACATCCGTAACTTTTTCCACCCGCTGTCTGGAAAGTTTTGAAATATGACAGAGTCCTTCCTTTCCAGGCAATATCTCAACAAATGCTCCGAAATCCATAATACGCTTAACCGTACCATTGTAAATGGTACCTGGTTCAGGATCTTCCACTATTCCCCTTACAGCCTTTCTGGCATCCTCTGCCTCGAGAGATGTCTTTCCGTAGATGGTAACAGTTCCATCATCATCAGTATTGATCGTAACACCATACAGCTGACATAAGGCCTTTACATTTTTACCACCGGGACCGATAAGCGCTCCGATTTTATCAACAGGAATCTTCATCGAAAGGATTTTGGGAGCATTCTGACTGACAGCCTGCGGTTTGCTGATACATTTTTCCATAATACCAAGAATATGTAAACGGCCATCTTTGGCCTGGGCAAGCGCCTGTTTCATAATATCCATAGAGACACCGGCAATCTTTATATCCATCTGAAAACCGGTAATGCCGTCTTTCGTTCCTGCAACCTTAAAATCCATATCACCCAGATGATCTTCTTCACCAAGAATATCTGATAGGATTTTGTAATTTACATATTTTGGGCCATCAGTAATAAGCCCCATCGCAATTCCGGCTACCATTCTTTTCATCGGAACACCGGCTGCAAGTAAACTTAAACAACCACCGCAGGTAGATGCCTGGGAAGATGATCCGTTAGATTCCATAATTTCAGAAACAACACGTATTGTGTACGGAAATTCAGACCGGCTTGGAAGCATAGGGGCGAGTGAACGCCGTGCAAGATTTCCGTGACCTATTTCACGACGTCCGGTCGTAAGTTTTCCAACCTCACCGACAGAATAGGGAGGAAAGTTGTAATGCAGGATAAAGTTTTCACTTCTGTCACCGTCGATATCATCATAGACCTGCTCATCCAGCGACGTACCAAGCGTTGTCACAGCGAGAGACTGAGTTTCCCCGCGTGTAAAAATAGCTGATCCGTGAGGACGGGGTAAAACATTTATTTCACAGGTAATCGGACGGATTTCATCGCACTTCCGTCCGTCGATGCGTATTCCATCCTCAAGAATGGATTTCCGGAGCAGTTTATATTGTATATCGCCGAACAGGGCTTCAAAGAGTTTCGACTGTATGGGATCTGTCAGCTGTTCGGCATATTTACCGGCAATCTGCTTTTTTACAGCTTCTACAGCTGCACCACGGGCCTGTTTTCCATCGCGGAAACAAGCTTCCTTTACAAGTGGAGTAGCCTCGGCTTCTATCTGCGCAGCATTCTGAAGGGTAACATCGAGAGGAGCCAGAGGAAGTTTTTCTTTTCCAGCCTTTTTCTGTAATTCCTCCTGCAGATGGCACATTGCGGTAATAAAATCCTGGGCTTTCGAGAGCGCACCAAGCATGATGTCTTCAGCCACCTCATTCGCACCGCCTTCAACCATGGTAAATCCCTCGGCTGTACCGGCGACGACAATCTCAAGTTCGGCTTTATCTATCTGCTGAAAGGTGGGATTGATAATATAATCTCCGTTAATATAGGCAACGCGACACGCTGCGACGGGACCATGAAACGGAATATCAGAAATAGTAACAGCCGCTGAAGAAGCAATTACAGCCAGAATATCAGGAGTATGTATATTGTCCGCCGAAACACAAGTAGGTACAATCTGTATCTCACGTCCGAACGACATTTCAAAAAGCGGACGCATCGGTCGATCTATCAGACGGGATACGAGAATTTCCTTATCTTTAGGCCGTCCTTCCCGTTTTACAAAGCCGCCCGGAATTTTCCCGGCTGCATAGAATTTTTCATTATAATCTACTGTAACAGGAACATAATCCATACCTTCAGTAACTTCATGAGAAGCGCACACGGTAGCAATAACAGCTGTACCGGCATACTGTGCGTATACTGCACCATTTGCCTGTTTGGCAAGTCGTCCTGTTTCCAGAATAAGCTCATCATCCCCAATCTTGTATGTAACTCTTTCTACCATTCTTTCCTTCTACTTCTTTTCTTGTTCTTTTCCGCTATATATAAAAAAAGCCTGTTGGCCGTAAGCGGTTCATGGCCGGCAGGCTGTATCAGGGAATCTACTTGCGCAGGTTTAACTCTTTAATGAGTGCACGGTAGACCTCAAGATCACTACGTTCCAGATACTTAAGCAGCTTTCTGCGTTGACCGACTATTTTCAGCATGCTGCGTTTAGCACCTGTATCTTTCGGGAAACGCTGAACATGTGCTGTAAGCTGATTAACACGTTCAGACAACAAAGCAATCTGAACTTTAGTGTTGCCGGTGTCATTTTCTTTTGCGCCGAACTTGCTGACCAGAGCAGCTGAAGTTTCTTTAGTAAGTGCCATTCTTATTCCTCTCTATATTACCCTGTATAAATTCAATTGTCCGCACCGTAGAAAACTCATTGTCTGCGGGAACCTTCAGGCGAAGGATTTGAGGTTCCACAGACAACTGTGTTTTATATGTATGTCCAGAAGCTTCAGCATCTGAACCTGCAACCTTTCGGGTCCGACTGACGGACACTATTACAACCACATCGTAAAAACCTTCTGCCGGCAGAATTTGAATCAGACTTTTTTCTACCGAAAAGAAATACACGCTCTTATCCTTTTTATAGAACCAGTTAAAACCGGCACAGTCAAGCCGGTAGGGATGTCTGAGCATCATAGAAACAGGAGCAAAATCACCAAACAGGATATCCTGTCTGATTCTTGATGAACTTACCCTTTCGTTTCCATACATGACCGGGGCAACTATTTCAACCTTAAAACCTTTTTCTGCTGCAAGCACCTGTATATCGTCCATATCTGTTGATCCGTGATACCCGCAATGAAAATCACGTCCTTCAGCCAGAAATTTCATATTACAGCATTTCTGCAGAACAGAAAGAAAAGCATGTCCTTCTATTTTACTGAATTCGTCAGAAAAGTCAATGACTACAGCAAATGCAAAACCTTTACCGGACAGATACTCAAGTCTTTGTGCAAGAGTTGAAATATCACCTTTATAGTCTGCAGGATTTTTAAGACCTGCAAGCGGACGTGTAAACGTAATGATACCGGGTGTATAGCCGGCATGCAACACTGTATCAAAAAGGGCCTCATGTCCTATATGAGGCCCGTCAAAACTGCCTATCGTTAGTGCAGTCCCTTTCCCAAAAAGCTGCGGGACAGGCCGGCTGCCATCAGCAATATGCAGAATCATATCCCAGGTAAAAACAGTCATAGCTGTTTAATATTATCACAAACAAATAAATATGTCAGCGTTACAGGATTCCGGGATCTGATTCCAGATGTAATGTTTTTTCTCAATCGTCGCATATATGACTCAAATGCCATGCTCAATCGCATTTCGTATATCCGCAATTTCTGCAGGAATGACAGCCATTTTCAAAAACAAGTTCCTGTCCGCAGATGGGACAGGGATTTTTTATAAGCAGACATTCTGAACAATCAGCAGCGTTTTTTTCAGCTGAAATCCGCTCTTTTATTTCTTCCCGCATCCCGGTTGTAGTTCCATCTTTCAACTGCCGCTGTATTTCTTCATACATATCGGTAAGAGCTATCCCCACAGCTTTCGGGCAACTGCTGCCCGGCGAAGTATCGCGGCGCATCGCTGTCCGTACGATATAGCTCGGACAGTCTATCGTACTTTCAAGCTGATCAACAATGTCGTCTATGCTGACACCGCCACGCGCCGCAATACTTATCATTCGGGAAAGTCCTACCATAAAGGAATTGCAACCACCTTTAGATCCCTTGGTGAGGAATGTTTCCATAAGTTTTCCGGTTTCGGGGTTAAAAAAAGCTTCACAGTGAAGAGTACCGCAACCGGTATGCAGCGTCCGCTTTTTTCCGACAAGCTGGTCGCTGATTCTGACTATTTCACCACGTTTCGGAGCGCCATTTTTTTCAGCGCCTGCATCATCATGTGTAAGGATTCCCGTTCGCCTGCAGCCATCCCTGAATATCGTAACTCCCTTAAGCCCTGATTTCCACGCTGTAAGATACAGTTTTTCCGTTTCTTCCTTCGTAAAACCTGCTGGCACATTTACCGTAGAAGAAATAGAAGCATCGATATGTTTCTGCCATACCGCCTGCATTTTGATCCGTTCGCGGTAATCAAGCGTATCAGCGGTAACAAAAAAACCAGGCAAATCTTTTTCATCTTTGATACCATGCGTATCCATATAATCCTGAACTATTTTCGTGAATACCTTATAATACACCGCTTTACCATGCAGGGATTCCGTTTTACGTGTATACGAGATAGAGAAAACAGGCTCTATACCTCCGGATATTCCGAGCATCGTAGAAATGGATCCCGTTGGTGCAATAGTAAGAAGCTGAGAGTTCCGCAAACCACCGCAGTCTCTGACAATCTTTACGGTTTCTTTGTCGGCATTTTCGATAAAAAAAGGTGTGGAAACAATATCTTCCAGGCTGCATTTGGGAAAGGAACCTTTTTCCTTTGCAAGTTCGGCAGAACGGATAAGTGAGCTGTTTATCATCGACCGCCCGATGCGCTCGCAAAGTTCAAGAGCTTTCGCACTGCCGTACGGTATTCCCAGCTGTATAAGCATATCTGCGATACCGAATACGCCCAGTCCTATCTGACGCCAGTTTTTTACGCTTTCCCGCTGTTCGGCAAGCGGATGCAGCGGAAGCCCTTCGTCAAGCACATCGTTAAGTGCAGTAACAGCCGTCTTTACATCAGCAGAGAATGTCTTAAAATCAAAAGTTCCATCCGGCACATATGCGGAAAGATTTATAGTTCCCAACAGACACGAACCGCCGGCGGGCAGCGGTTCCTCCGCGCAGGGATTGGTTCCTGCAAATTCAAAATCCTTCGTATGAGCCAGAAGATTCCATGACCTTATCCGGTCCCAGAAAAGCATTCCCGGTTCAGCATAATCCCAGTTCATTTCAGCCAGGTGGGCAAACATTTGATAAGCATCGATCTCTTTCTGTATGACCTCGCCCGTATCCGGTACGGAAAACATCAGCATATATTTTCTATGCTTTTCTACGGCCTGCATAAAATCGTCAGTTATGCGTACGGAGATATTCGCCTTCGTGACTTTTGTCAAATCAGACTTAATATCGATAAAATCCGCCAGATCAGGATGACTGCAGGGGATAGTAATCATGAGAGCTCCCCGTCTGCCGTTTTGCCCGATGATTTCGGTCACCATGGAAAAAAGCTGCATGAACGATGTACTGCCACTCGTTGTTTTTGCAGCATTATTTACTTTCGCACCGCGCGGACGGAGTTTTCCGATATCAACACCGCAGCCGCCTCCGTAGCTGTAAGTACGTGCAAGCGATTTTGCCGTCTCAAATATACTTTCTATATTATCATCCGGAGCAGCGACGACATAACAATTCGAATACGTTATCTTTTTTCCGTATTTGTACAGTCCTCTGTTCGCCAGTATCCGTCCCGCAAACAAAAATTTCTTCTGACAGACAAGATCGGCGACCGCTTTGTCTCCTCCTGAAATTCGTTCCACAAACTGATCAAAGCTTTCGCCATTGAACCTGTATTTCTTTTCCCAGATATCCATGCCGAGCGTGTTGTCTTTACCAAGATATTCTTCCAGTTCCATCTTATGTTATTTCCCTGCTTGCCTGTCATGCATTTTTTTCAGGCTTATTATATAGTGCTAAAATATTGTAAATAAACAACTATACACCACATATAGTGTACATGATACAATCAGAAGATGTCAAGGCTATAAAAAAAATCGCAGTGAGAATATATACAAAAATAGATTAATGAATGACAAAACAATATTTCAGATATGATCCTGAATATTCAACAGCACCGGAAAATATACCTGCTGACGTAAACACGGCAAACAATTTTGCAGTATTGCAATTCCCTACAGCCGGACGATTTTCTGCAGTAAACATTTCAGGATAAAGAGGCTTCCCATTATAAAAACTGCTTTCAAATTCCGGCAATAAATATAACGGTAAAAAACCGCAGGAAGCTGCCAGGGAAGAAGTCATAGGTTGTATTTTTTTCATTATTTCTTCGGCAGATACCGGACTTCCGGCAGGTACATTGTTTTCTGCCTCGGCACAGACATTTTTTATAGTAAAAGGGGCAAGGGTTTGAGCACCTGCTGCATCAGAAAGTCTGAAACTTCCTACCTGTGTACGCAGCAGCCCTGCAAGATGAGCAGCACTTCCACAGGCAGAAGCTATATCGCGGGCAAGACATCGTATATAGGTTCCCTTCGACACGTGAAAATATACACGGGCATACTTTATATGGTCGTCAACTTTCTGCAGTTCAAGTATTCTGCTTTCATAAATTTCAACCGGACGGGGAGGTATAACTACATTCCTGCCATCTCTTGCCAGATCGCTTGCACGCCTTCCATCTATATGGATAGCAGAAAAAGCGGGAGGACGTTGCATAATAACACCGG
>DCFS01000331.1 GCA_002319875.1 Treponema sp. UBA1798
CATACGTCATCAAAATAGAAGTAAATCACAGTTTTGATTATAATGAATATTGGCCGAAATCCGCTGTCAGAGGTTCGCCGGCATATTCCGGCGTCAACGGACAGCCCTCGGTTATTTATACGGCGATACTGAATACACGGACGGACACAGTCGATGTATCTTTTACGCCGTCCGGGACAGGGTCTATAGATGGTTCTGACGGGACGGTCCATAATAATCTCAACACGCTGACAAGCGCACTGTCAATTATCGAAAGCGCAAAAGCAGAATGGAAAGCAAGGTAGCATATGAAAAAGGTTATCGTCATAAACGGCAGTCCGCACACAAACGGAACCATAGCCGGGCTGCTCCATTCCGTTGCTGACAGTTTTAACCGGAATACATTTTCCGTTTTCTGGTATGATGTAAACACTATGAAAGTCTGTCCCTGCACAGGCTGCATGGCATGCCGCAGCAGCGGCATCTGCGTTCTGCCGCATGACGATGCCCATGTACTGGCTGAAAATATCAGGAACTGCGACGGACTGATTCTTGGGACCCCTGTATACTGGGGCAATATAAGCGGACAAATGAAACTCGTCCTTGACCGCATTGTTCCGTCCATGATGGAAGAATCTCCATCCGGTATTCCACTTCCTCTCCATAAAGGGAAACAGGCCGTTATCGCAACGGCCTGTACGACGATATGGCCTTTCAGCAGTCTCTGCCGGGAGACATCAAACACACTCCATGCTTTACGTGAAATTCTTTTCTATTCCGGATTCAAAACAGCAGGACAGCTTGTACTTCCGGGAACCAGAAATATAAAAGTAATTCCGCAAAAATTATTGAAAAAGGGAAAAAAACTGTCAGAGAAGTTCTAGATCATGCATAATAAAACGGCAAAAACAATTCTTTCAGCCTGGAATGGTATGAATATCTACCGAGGCTGTACTCACGGCTGCATCTACTGTGACGCACGAAGTTCCTGTTACCAGATGAAGCATGAATTCGAGGATGTCGAAATAAAGGTCAATGCACCGGACCTGCTCGAGCGAGCGCTGGCAGGTAAACGGCACCGCTGTATGATCGGAACAGGAGCCATGAGTGATCCGTACCAGCATATCGAAAAAGAGCTCTGTCTGACAAGAAAATGCCTTGAACTGATCGACCGGTACGGGTTCGGTCTTGCCATACAGACAAAATCTGATCTGATTCTGCGTGATCTTGATCTGCTGAAAAGTATCAACCGCAACGCAAAATGCGTTGTACAAATGACGCTGACGACATATGACGAAGGGCTCTGCCATATTCTTGAACCTTCAGTCTGCACAACCGCCAGACGAGTCGAAGTTCTGAATATCATGCAGGATGCAGGCATTCCTACGATCGTCTGGCTTACGCCCGTACTGCCATTCATCAACGATACGGAAGAAAATATCAGGGGTATACTGCGCTGTTGCGAAAAAGCAGGTGTTTACGGCATAATGACTTTCGGCATCGGACTGACGCTGCGCGACGGAGACCGGCAGTATTATTACAGGAAACTGGATGAACATTTCCCCGGTCTCAAAGAAAAATATATTCTGACATATGGCGATTCGTACGAACTGCCCGTTCCGGACAGTTCGTACCTGATGCGGATACTGCAGGAAGAATGCAAAGCACATCACATAGTCTGTGATCCTGACCTGTTATTCGCATATATGCGTACCACCGGTGAAAAAACTGTCCCCGGACAACTGGAACTATTCTAGAAAAAAATGAATAAGCCGGTCCGGAGTAAACTGCATTTTGTACGGCATCTTAACAGGACAACGTTTCAGAAAATATCCGTTTTTCATTGCTGACCACAATTCTGTGAAAAATAATTCCTCAGTATCCGGTCAACATCCTTTTCAACATCTGCCATAATTTCTTCTTTCAGTGCCTGAACCTGAAGAGCCGTATCTGAAGAAAGTTCCTGCCTGGTTTTGAAAAGATCCAGCGGAGGCACACCGAGCGCATCAGCAATCCGCTCTATCGTTGCCAGTTTCGGAACATTACGGTAAATCTCCATAAGCCCGATATAACTTGTTGCCGTATGACAGGCGTCAGCAAGCGTCTCCTGTGAAATCCCCTTTTCCTTTCTGATTCTCTTGATGTTATCAATAACAATTCTATCAATATTCATATATTAATATAATAAATCTGATATACCATATTTTTTATTGACAATATTAATATAACAATATATCTTATTTGATATAGTTATATTACAAATGATATATTTTTATATTATTTATAATATAAGGAGGATGCATAACCATTTTCAGGGAAATTATTCTCCGCAGAAATGCTCTTCCGGAGAATCTGCAGTCAGTCCGTTACAGTTCCCGAACCTGCCGGACCACTGCTTTCCAGTCAGACAAGGAGGTATCACCATGATCTGTATATGATATACGGTCCGGAACCGAACATATTTTCAATATCATTTCAAAGGAAGGAGGAACTTCTGTGTTAAAGATTTACAGGATAATTTTTCTGTGTGTACTGGCATTTCAGACTTTTATATGGAGCGGCTGCAACAGCAGGACGCTCAATGAAGACAGTTCAGATATCATTACGGATTTTCCGGAAAGCCTGCTCGATATGCTCGAACTCAATTCAAACGTAGACATTAATAATGACGGATGGCTCAGCGAATTCGAAGCCGGAATGGTAAAGTCACTTGACCTTTCCAGCTATGCTCTTGATGAACTCAGCTGGCTCGACGAACTGCGTTATTTTACAGGTCTGGAAACGCTTAAAATCACTTCAGCAATAACGGCAATTGATCTGACAAATCAGAGAAATCTTGAATCTCTGACACTAACAGGCACTTCCTTAGCCGGAACGCTCGACCTTACCGCACAGACCAGGCTCACGTATCTGGTACTTACGGACAGTGCCGGAATTGATACGCTGGACATACACGCCTGTACGAAACTTCAGCAGCTCGATATACGGGGTTGCGCGATCAAAAACGGACTCGGTGACTTTTCTTCATTTACCGCACTGACTGCACTGAAAATACACCGTCTGCAGGAAACCAACAATGTTGAGTATCCTTCACATCAGTCCGATTACACGAAAAATAATAATAACGTGACCATAAACAGTTCATCGTTTACAAACGCTTCCCAGCTCACGGAACTTATGGCAGAAGATTGTTCCATTGCCTCTCTGGACCTGGCTAAGTGTACATCACTCAAAAATCTCTATCTGGAAGTAAACAGTCTGGATGGGGTACTGGATCTGAGTAACTGTGCAAATATCAGCGTTATACAGGTTAACGGCAATCCGGGACTGACTGAAATCAGGCTTCCGTCAGGAACAAGTATTTCGAATTTTACAGGGAGTTCAAAAAACGGTGCAGACTCAGGTGTTGTCTGGACCAACTGAAATTAAAGATATCAAGGAGATTAGTATGTTTGCAGATAAAAAATACCTGCCTGTCCTGTTCATCTCTTTTTTATGTGCCCTTTCCGGTTGCCGGCTGGCCAGCGGTGACACTGATGAAAGCAGCACGGTATATCATATAGGCGGTTATGCGTCATATACCGGTGTAACCGGCGGTGACAATGCTGATACGGACCATACCTGGTACCTGTTCGAATTCGACACAACCAGCACATACGATAACGATCAGGAAGGTGTCAGGAATTACAATGTCATAAAAATTATTGCGTCTGACTGGACCAATGCACAGAACGGAAAATACTGGAACAGCGCGAAACAGAAATATGAATCAGACAGTTCCAGGGGAAAGGACTATTACCCTAAAAAATTATGTATAGAGGGGAATGTCGAATCTACGGACTATACCGGAAACGATCGTGTCCTGAAATTGTCAGGTCTTAAAAACATTACAATAGAAGGTGTCAAAAACGGGGCTGTTTTTTTGCATTACGGCCTTCAGCTCGGCAGCTGTGAAAATGTTATCATACGGAATATTCATTTCAAGACCCCATATAAGGACGCCATCGGACTTGAAAACTGCCAGGGTGTCATTGTCGAACATTGTACATTCAGTGACTGGGCAGAAGAAACAAGCAGCGGAACCCCGTCCAGCGACGGTGCAATCGATATAGGAACCGGCAGCAACGGAATAACAGTAGCTTACAATCACTTCAATGAAACATTTAAGACCATGCTGTATTCATCCGGCGGATACAGCTATTCAGATTCCCTGACTGACAAAAATATAGCTGTAACACTTGAATACAACTGGTTCGATAAAAGCCATTCACGGCATCCTCTTCTGCGCTTTGGTGTGACACATGTATTAAACAACTATTTCGATGGTAATACACAATACGGCTCTGACGTACGGCACGGAGGAAGTCTGCTTATAGAAGGAAACTATTACAAAGATGTGGCAAAAATAAGCGAAACAAGCCTAGATGTTTCAGATATTCCTTCATGGTCCACGACAAAAGACTACGGCTTTGAATACGGATATCCCGGCCTGATCAAACTGAAGCATAATGCCAGCAATTATCAGGGAGAAATTATAAATCCGGTACACCACGGTATCAACGGAATGAACAGAGTTGAAGCCTTTGAAGTTCTGCAGATCAGAGAAAAAGGGACAGCTGCACCTTCTGATAAATTCGTACCGGCTGGAACGGAAGCTCAGGAATGGAGCTATACGCCTCCCTACGATTACGTCGTTATGGATCCTCTTGAGGTTCCTGACTTTGTACAGGCCCGTGCCGGCTGTATTTTAAAACTGCCCCGCCCGGACAACAAAGACTATGCACTTGAACTGGTAAGCCACGGTTCAATTCACAAACAGTAATCGATGGCCATGGAGGAAAAAATGAAAAGAAAGTCAATATTTTATACATCTGTACTGGCGGTTATCTGTATGGGATTCTGTGGCAGAGGTTTTGCTGAAAGCGGGAACGGAACACCGGCAGCAGACATCTTTCTGGATATGTATGCCGGAGGATATGCGGGCAAATCTCACAGAGGAACGGTAACAAAGGCGGAAGACAGCGACAGCGTTCTCGGCATCAGATTCAGTACGGATGCATACACCGGCGGACAGATACGTTTTAAATTAAATTCGCTTGCAACTTCTACTGAACCGCAGGCAGCCATAAAGGATGCCCTGATCTGGACGGATATACTGGGCGAATTCGGTATATACGATTTTTCACTCAAAATCTCTTCAGGCTATAAAAGCTGGGACAGCGATTTTTACAGCGTGAGCGCGATGGGCCTGGATGACGACTATATCCAGGACGACAAAACACAGGAAAAAATGAACTGGCGGCTGGATTTCAGCATATCGCCGGACATATTTCCTTTTACCCTCAGCTGCGCCAGTGACCTTGATTTCGGATCCACCTCTGATGACAGTACGACGGTAAATAAGGGATTCACCTTCTGGAGCCAGGCAGCCGTAGCAAAAGTCTCCTTAGCAGATATTCTGTGTATTGATGCAAATCTGTATACAAGCCAGTATTATAATGAACTCAATGACGACAGTGATTCCATAAACTACAATCATTACATCAATCATACGGGGATGAGTGCAGGTGCTGATATTTTCATTCTGCCCTTTTCATTGCGGACAGGATGTGCCTTTGAAGTCACCCACACAAAAACAGAAAACAACATGGAAACAGATATCGACTGGCAGGCAGGAATCAGAATAGAAAAAGAAAGAATATTCTCTGCAGCGGCGGCGTATGTACATGACGAAGAACATTCCGTATACGACAAAGGCAGCATACGCCCGGCTCAGTATATCGGAGTACAGGCAAGTTTCGACATGATTGACCGGCTGTCGCTTTACGGTGGTATAGGTTATCAGTTCAATGAAACCGTTATTAATACAGAGCCGAGTGCACCAGCGGACAGAATCTCTGCAGAAACCGGCTGTTCACTTATGCCTACCCCCGCATTTACCATTACTGCAGGATGGCAACGCGGAAAGCTGTCAATAGAAGCTCCGGTAAACAACCTGACAACGGAAGATGGATCGTTTTCCTGGGGACAACTGTTTCTTATGTTCCATTACCTATATAAAATAAGCAGATAAGACATTTGCAAAACC
>DCFS01000223.1:0-5038 GCA_002319875.1 Treponema sp. UBA1798
AGAGAAAACTGAGAACGGCAGATTGACGTTACGTATCAATACGTATTATAACAAAGGAGATCCTGTTTGACCGAATATGAAATAAAACGGCGTTTCAGGAAGGCTGGCTGGCGGGTCATTTCAGGCGCAAAGCATGATGCTGCCGTAAATGATAGTACGGGGCAGAAAATCCCTATTCCCCGGCATAAAGGTGATATACCGAAAGGAACTGCTTATAGAATATTAAAGGAAGCAGGCTTGAATTGATGGTTAACAGGAGGTTGTACATGAAGTATCTTTATCCGGTTGTTTTTGAGAAGGATGAAGAAAAAATAGGAGTATCGGTACCCGATATTCCCGGCTGTTATACATTTGGCAATGATATGCCGGATGCCATTGAAATGGCACAGGATGCTATTTCAATGCTGCTGGCTGATATGGAGGATTCCGGCAGGAAGGTACCGGAACCAAGTGATATAAAATCCGTAAAGACAAACGGCTGTGTTTCATATGTCCTTGCCGATACCGATGCATGGCGCGAACAGTTTGACAGCCATGCGGTAAAAAAAACGCTATCGATCCCGGCGTGGCTTAATAAAAAAGCCGAACATGCAGGCCTTAACTTCAGCCAGATTCTACAGGAAGCCCTTAAAAAGGCACTCGGTGCAGCTTAAGCCTTCGGTACCGGGAATACCGGATTTTTCCTTCTGTAACAGATATATGAAACAGGTGCGGTTTTTTTACCACTTTCCTGAAGCCCCGCCGCCTCCAAAGCCGCCCCCGCCCCCGCTGAATCCGCCTCCACCACCACCGAAGCCACCACCGCCAAATCCTCCGAAGTGGTCGTCGTTGTCCCGTCCGTAATAGAATGACGACCCGCCGCGCCGGTTATGGCTGAACAGTGCTATCCACGGGAGCCAGCCTAATATAGGGAACTTTCTGCCGAGGGAACCCGAAAAAAGGAAGAAATAGATAAGAATAAAAATGAGTACCGCAGCAAGTATGTCGCTCCCGCCTTCTTTTTCCGGTTCTGTCAGTTTCTTTGAAACAATCTGCGCATTGTCGGTTGCAATACCCGACATATTCTGTATGCCTGCGGTAATACCTTTGCCGTACTCACCGTCCTTAAAGTAAGGAGTAATTACGCGCCGGATGATAAGACCGCACTTTGCATCTGTCAGTTTCCCTTCCAGCCCGTATCCGACTTCTATACGTATCTGATGCTCAGCCATCGATACTACCAGCAGAGCCCCGTTATCGCTGCCTTTCTGTCCCAGCTTCCAGGCTTCTGCGGCACGCATGCTGTAGTCTTCGATTGCCTCACCGTCAAGGGAAGGTACCGTAAGAACCGCCATCTGGACCCCTGTCTGAGAACTGAGATTTTCAAGATATGATGAAAGCAGGGAAGCTTCATCGGCGGACATCACCCGGGCAGTATCGTTTACCGGGCCATTCAACGCCGGTACGTCAAGTGCCCGCAGCGGTAAGACGGATGCCAGCATGATCACCAGTGAAGTGAAAAAACGCATTGGCCTGTATTGTTTCATTTTATATCTCCCCTTACCAGTACTCTGTATCTTTTATGTACCGGCTTTGCAGCCGGTGTCCGCAGTTTTATCAGACTAACCCCTGCGCGATTTTCTATTGAGAATCTTTGAAAACTCATTTTCAGTGAGTTTTCAAAGATTCCCTATTGCACTATCGCAAGCCCGTCGGGCAGTTCGTCAGGATTCGTATCTCCGGGAGGAAAATGTTCTGCCAGCAGCTCGCCACATTTTTCAACAGCCTCTGTGAAGGCTTCCTTTCCGTTACCTTTACCCAGCTGCGCGGCCATAGCATCCGCAATGATCGTCCACAGTTCCCGGGAAATCTTTGCGGAAATACCGGAATCGGCTACGATACGTACCTGTTTTTCAAGATATGAAGCAAAGATAAGAATACCGGAATGTTCCGCCGTGTTGTAGGTTCCGCTCTCTGTGAAACAGCGGAAAGCACGCTGCGTGACACAGGTGTCCAGAACCGTGCGCGGAATAATCAGACGGTCCAGTACCGGAATATTAACGCAATGAAAAATAATCAGAATAATGCTGAAACAGCTGATGCCGTACAGAAGAGGGAGGTACCATACCGGAACTTCCCAGAAAAAATGCAGGGCCAGCATATTGAGTTTCCCTGCAAACGGGAGTGCAGCGGCGAATACCGCGGCAGCGGCAAGTACTGCGGCAAACAGTTCCCAGAATGCATATGAATCGCTTTCCGCCGTTACGGCAAGTGTTATCTCACCCCGTGTCCCGTTTTCCGCTTTTTTTACTGAGTCCCGTATTTCCCTGAAAGCTGTTTCGTCGAGATGCAGCTTTTTCAGCATTGTTTCCGTTTTCATCAGAACTTTACCTGCGGAGCGGACTGCGCTTCGTCGGAAGCACTGAAATATGCTTTCTGCCGGAAGCCGCCCATATTCGCTACAATAGCACGGGGAAACTGGCGTATGAAAGTATTGTATACCTGCGCCGTTTCGTTAAAACGCTTGCGTTCCGTTGCGATACGGTTTTCCGTACCTTCAAGCTGATCCTGGAGTGCAAGAAAGTTTTCGTTTGCTTTCAGCTCCGGATAATTTTCCGTGACCATCAGCAGCCGCTGAAGGCTGCTGCCAAGATCATTCTGGATCTTCTGGTATTTCTTAAAAGCTTCGGGATCATCCAGTACGCTTTTGTCGATATTTATAACGCCGCCGGCGGCTGCACGTGCTTTTGCGACCTGTTCGTATACGTCACTTTCGTGCGACGCATAACCCTTTACCGTTGCTACCAGATTCGGTATAAGATCGAGACGCCTCTGGTACTGGTTCTGCACCTGTGCCCACTGGCTTGTTACAGTTTCGTCCATCGAAACCATTTTGTTGTAATTTCCTGCAAAAAACTGGTATATCCCGAATACGATTACGGCGATAATAGCCAGTACAATCAGCATCGTTTTAGTTCCCTTGCTCATGAATCCTCCGGTAAGACCGAAAAAACATCGGACAGCAGCATAGCCTGCCGTCATTTTTATCTATTTATATAGTAGAATCTACGCATTATTTTCTATGGGGTCAAGACGTTTGGAAAGAAACTTCGCAGCGGAAACTATCCGGACGATGACAGTTTCCGGTTTTTATGGTAATATTGAGATATGAATACTGTCAGGAAAATGCCGGTCGGTATACAGAGTTTCGAAGATCTGCGCAGGAATAATTATGTGTATGTAGATAAAACCTCATACGTCTATAAACTTGCAGCGGAGGGGAAGCCTTATTTTCTTTCCCGTCCGCGGAGATTCGGCAAAAGTCTGTTCCTTTCGACGCTGGAAGCGTATTTTCTCGGGAAGAAGGAACTGTTCACCGGTCTCGTACTGGAAAAGCTTGAAGAGGAAAATACGGAACAACCGTGGACGGTGTATCCGGTTTTGCATCTGGATTTCAATGCGGAAAAGTATTCGGAAAAAGGTTCCCTGAATATCTCGCTTGACCGGCAGCTCGGCACATTCGAAGACCTGTATGGTATCAGCAGAAAAGAATCCAGTTTTTCCGGCAGATTCATACAGGTTATCCGTGCAGCACACGGGCAGACAGGGAAGCAGGCAGTGGTACTTGTGGATGAATACGACAAACCGCTTCTGGAAGTAATGGAAAACCGTGAATTGTATGAAGACTACCGTGCGACGCTGAAGGCGTTTTACGGTGTTCTCAAGTCGGAAGACGAACACCTCAAGTTTGTGTTTCTGACGGGCGTCACGAAGTTCAGCCAGGTCAGCATCTTCAGCGACTTGAACCAGCTGAGGGATCTCAGTATGGAAGAAAAATATTCGGCCATCTGCGGTATTACGGAAGAGGAATTAACAGAACGGTTTCAGCCGGAAATAGAACGGCTTGCGCTGAAAAGCAGTCTTTCTCCCGGAGATGTTCTCCGTAAACTGGAGAAGCTGTACGACGGCTATCATTTCTGTGAAAACACACCGGGTATGTATAACCCTTTCAGTCTGCTCAATACGTTTGAAAAAGAAAAGTTCAGTTACTACTGGTTCCAGACGGGAACGCCGACATTTTTGGTGCGTCTGATCGAACAGTCTGACTTTGATCTGCGCAGCATGGTAAACGGGGTAGAAGCTGGGGAAAACGCATTTTCGGAATACCGGTTCGACATGCATACGCCGGTGCCGCTGCTGTACCAGTCCGGCTATCTGACGATCAAGGGATACGACAGCAGATTCGGCATCTATACGCTGAAGTTTCCGAACGAGGAAGTAAAATACGGCTTTCTGAGTTTCTTCCTGCCGCAGGATACGGCGGTGAGGCAGCCTGAGGGCAGTTTCTATATCGGGAAGTTTGTTGCCGACATGGAAGCTGGAAACGTTGACGGTTTCATGACAAGGCTGCAGTCTGTGCTGGGCAGCGTTCCCTATCCCGTATACGGGGAACCGAAGAAGGTGAGTGAGCAGACGTTCCAGACCGGCTGTTTCCTGGTGTTCCAGCTCATGGGGCAGTTCACACAGACTGAGGTACAGAGCGCGAAAGGCCGGGCGGATGCTATAGTAGGGACAAAGAACGTCATTTATGTGTTCGAGTTCAAGCTTGACGGGACTGCGGAAGAGGCGCTGGCGCAGATAAACAATAAGCATTATGCCATACCTTATCAGGCGGATGGCCGTAAGGTTGTAAAAACCGGCGTCGGATTCGACCGGAAGACCTGCACCATAGACCGCTGGATCACAGCGTGACAGGTGCCGTTTATGCAGAAACAGGTGTTTTCAGCGTGGAACCGATGCCTAAAAGGAGATTGGGGACATATATATCCTCGTCAAGTTCGTCCCAGTGAATACCCAGCCCGTCGCCGCTGAATTCATAGTTTAAAAGAGCTTCGTTTGAAGTGTTAGCAAGCCGGGGAAAATATCCTTTGGGAACGGAAAGCTGCCGTCCGTCCGCAAGCTGCAGGAGAAAACTACCGGAGCAGCTGGAGTCCGGCACCGCGGTACCGGTTGTACATATGATCCCTGCTGATGAGCACCAGATAAACGTATGCGTGTC
>DCFS01000223.1:5178-5357 GCA_002319875.1 Treponema sp. UBA1798
GCTGCCGTCCGTCCGCAAGCTGCAGCCACATATTATCATCGTCAAACCAGACTTTTTTTGCTTTTGCATTATCCAGCGAAAAATTCATTCCATGCCTCCCTGATTGCCTTTGTATGGGTATTTGCCAGTTTTTCAAGAAAATGTAATTCTTCAGGTGTAAAACCATACGAATCGGCAAG
>DCFS01000223.1:5593-5847 GCA_002319875.1 Treponema sp. UBA1798
GTGTAAAACCATACGAATCGGCAAGTTCCGCTTTTTCTGTAATCCAGAATTTTGCCAGCGAATTATTTTTGCGTACATGGCATGGCATTTTTCCAGCGGTACGCCTTCATTCGAAAAAAAGAAAAATCTATATCAATTAACTTCAAAAATCCGCGGCATACAGATACACTATACATGGGTTTTAAAAATATAGCCAGATCACGGAAAGCTGCCGTCCGTCTGCAAGCTCCAGGAGAAAACTACCGGAGCAGCTG
>DCFS01000083.1 GCA_002319875.1 Treponema sp. UBA1798
GTATGCAGCTGACGGGTCGTCTGATTACGGACCTGCTGACTATTCTGCTGATTTCCGTTTTTTCCGCCGCCGGGCAGGAACTTACTGCCGTTCCCTGACCCGCTGCGGCTGCTGCTGTTATTTCCTTTACTCATAGTGCCGCCTCCTGTAAAATAAATGTACTACATGGTTAGGAAGACGTCAATGTCTTATAAAATCAACGACCCCGCCGCAGGCAGCGGAGTATTAACCCTCTGCATGAATAAAACACGGATGCTTAAATTTCGCGGGAAGGAGAAATCCGCTGCTTTTACAGCGTTGTTGAATAATTCGTTATTTCGCACTACCATAGGTTCATGAAAGAACTTCAACTGAAATACGGATGTAATCCGAACCAGCAGCCTGCACGGATTTTTATGGAGGCAGGTAATCTTCCGCTTGCTGTATTAAACGGGAAACCCGGATATATTAACTTTCTTGACGCATTGAATGGCTGGCAGCTGGTAAAGGAACTTAAATCTGCAACGGGACTGCCTTCGGCTGCATCATTCAAGCATGTGTCTCCGGCCGGAGCTGCTGTCGGTCTTCCGCTTACTGACGTATTGCGGCAGATTTATTTTACCGGTAACGGGGAACTTTCACCAATGGCCTGCGCGTATGCGCGGGCACGGGGAGCAGATAGAATGTCGTCATTCGGCGATTTTATTTCGCTTTCCGACAGATGTGATGTTTCAACGGCTGAACTTATCGCAAAAGAAGTTTCTGATGGTATTATTGCACCATCGTATGATTCTGAAGCTCTTGAAATTCTTAAAAAGAAAAAGAAAGGTATGTATGCGGTTATTCAGATCGATCCGGATTACGTCCCTGCTCCGCTCGAGCACAAACAGGTATTCGGTATCACCTTTGAACAGGGGCGCAATACTATTGTTCTGGATGAATCCTGCCTCGGGAATATCGTCACAAGGAACAAAACGCTTTCCGCTGGAGAAAAGAGGGATCTGCTCGTTTCGCTCATAGTACTCAAATATACACAGTCGAACAGCGTCTGTTATGTAAAGGATGGACAGGCGATCGGAGTAGGGGCGGGACAACAGTCCCGTGTACACTGTACCAGGCTTGCAGGAACAAAAGCAGACAACTGGTGGCTCCGTCAGTCGCCGAAGGTCCTGAAGTTGCCGTTCATTGATGGGCTGAAACGCGCGGACAGGGACAATGCGATCGATGTGTATATCAGTGACGAATACAAAGATGTCCTCTCAGACGGTACATGGCAGTCGCTGTTCAGGGAAAAACCGGAAGTATTTACGAAAGAAGAAAAGCAGTCCTGGATTGCGGAGAATACTGATGTTGCCGTCGGGTCTGATGCATTTTTCCCGTTTGGAGATAATATCGAACGCGCCGGAAAATCGGGGGCACATGTCATTGCCCAGCCTGGCGGTTCCATCCGCGACGACGACGTAATCCGTACCTGCGACAAGTATGATATGGTCATGGCATTTACGGGAATACGCCTGTTTCATCATTAAACATGATGGCAGATAGTATCCGGAGTGCGGGAGCGGACGCAGAGGGGATAATGAAAGAGTCTGTTATGAAAATTGAAGAAAATGTATCGGCAGACGGCAGTATGCCTTTTATTACCCATATTGAAGATTTTGTCTATCCGAAGGCACCGATACTCAGAATACGCGATACGTCGAGAGGCATTATTCTGAAAGACGGATGCATCGCATTGATGCATATTGTCGGAAAAGACAGATTCGGTATCCGTGATCACTGGGAGACACCCGGCGGCGGGATCGAAGACGGCGAAACTCCCGAAGAAGCACTGCACCGGGAAATAAGCGAAGAACTCGGCTGTACGGTATGCAATATCCGTCCCGTGGGAATTATCAGCAACGATTATAACCTTATAGGCCGCTGCGACCGCGCTCATTTTTTTCTTGCCGATGCAGGAACCTTTGGCGGAACACATTATACCGAAGAAGAAAAAACGCTGTTCAGAAATGTTGACTGGATACCGGTTACGGATATTGTGCGACGCTACGAGAACTACACGGTAGCAGCGCCGGACGGGACAAAGGCAGGTGTACAGAACTGCGGCCGTATCATTCATAAGCGTGATTTGATTATGATACGGCGCGCGCTTGTGATGCTGTAATTTTCTTTAATGAAAATCATCCCGGCGTATTTACCGTGAATTAAAACACATACGTTTCAAACCAAGTAATGCAGCGGCTCCGGCTATGGTTGTTCCATAGAAAATGACGTCTTTATCAGTATTCAGAAAATTTATGATGGTACCATTTGCCAGTGTACTTCCTGTACAGAGAATTAAATCTGCCCATTGTATAACCGCTTCCGGAGCGGAGCCGTCTTCGATTACAATACCGTTTTTATTTTTTCCGATGTTTTCAGGGTTCAGGTCGAGAACCCGCAATGCGAATTTGTCAGCCAGTGCGCTGACGAGTGCCGGCTGATACCCGATCTGCCCGATTTTACAATCTGTACCGTACTGCTGTTCCAGTTTCTGTACGAATGTTCCGGCACATAGCTCCATACCGTCGTCTTTGCAGTGAACTGTTCCGGTTACCATGCCAAGGGAACAAAGAACCGCATTCATAACAGCAATAAAGAGGCTTCGTGCATGACGGTCCTGAACGATATCCATGGACAATACTTCCCGGACGGTTCCGGTAAACGCTGCCGGAGAATCAGTGAAAACCTGTCCCCTGCTGCCGTTACAGGTTGCCTGCAGCATCCGGTCTTTACCTTCAAGTATCGGATAATCTGTTTTGCCGGGTTTTCCTATAGCTTCTTCCGGTGTCAGCGCTTGAGCAGAAATCGTAACTTTCTGTGAAAGAATGCCATTCTTTTCTGCTACCTGTACAAAGCGGT
>DCFS01000282.1 GCA_002319875.1 Treponema sp. UBA1798
ATGTATAATTTTTATGCTTATGCTGGTACTGGTAACGGCGGGCTGTTCCAGGACAGGTTCCACTGCAGGAAACAAAGATAAAGCCGGTAAAACTTCCATTACATTACGGTTCGGCCATGCATTGACTGAAAATGATTTGTATAATCAGGCAATGCTTACCTGGGCCGCAGAAGTTGCAAAAGCAACGGACGGCGGATTGAAAATAGAAATTTATCCAAACAGTCTGCTGGGTACTGAAGAAGATGTACTGGAACAGATGCGGCAGGGAACCAATATCGGCTGGCAGACTGACTTTGCCCGGGCCGGTAATTATGTCCGCGAGCTTTCAGTGCTTAATGCCCCCTATTTTATGGAAAACATCTCTGACGTAAAAAAGCTGATGCAGTCTCCTGCACTCACAGGCTGGCTGGATACGCTGGCGGAACAGTACGGCCTAAAGGCAGTTTCCTTCGCGTATATACAGGGGTACAGGAATATCTTTTCAAATAAAGCAGCAAAAAATCCTCAGGAAATGCGGAAACTTTCCATAAGGACGGCAAATGCACCGGTCTGGGTTAATTCAGTAAAATCACTGGGATGTACGGCAGTTTCTCTTCCGTATGGAGATATCTATACCGGTATACAGACAAAAGTTGTAGACGGATGTGAATTACCGTATCCGGCAGCCCTGAACAGTAAAATAAATGAAGTAACAAAATATATTATCGAGACAAGACATATATACCAGCTGAATTTAATGCTTGTAAGCAATACATGGTTTAAATCCCTTCCGGAAAAATATCAGACTGTCTTGAAAGATACGTGTGATGCATGCGGCTTTGAAGTATCGCAGAAACTTGCCGGTGAATCCGAAAAAGCAAAGGAAACCATGATACAGGCAGGAATGACATTGATCCCCTACAATGAACTTGACAGTAAAGCCTTCAAAACAGCGTCACAGGAAGCGTACCGTTCTTTGAACCTCGATACTGCGAGGGATGAAATCTATAAGGATATCGGGAAAACAGTAACAAAATGAAAACAGGAAACAAAATAAACATACTGTACAAAAAGCTGTGCGGAATTGAACTATATAGTTCAATTCTGTGTCTGGCAGGCAGTGTCTGCGTCATATTCATCTCCGCCGTTATGCGCACGGTCAGGATGCCGATCAACTGGGGAATAGATATAGCGCTTCTGCTGTTTACCTGGAGTACCTTTCTGGGGGCAGATATTGCATACAGGAACCATCAGACAGTTATGGTAGATATTTTCATCAATATATTGCCGGCGGCAATAAGCACTTCCCTGAGAATTTTCTGTTATATACTTTCACTCATTTTTATGGCTGCGATGGTTTACTATGGAATTCTGCTCTGCCGGAGATCGGCAGCCCGGTCATTCCAGGGAATACCGGGATTCAGCTACAGCTGGGTTATCGCAAGCATACCGGTCAGTTTTTCGCTGATGATGATAACGGCATGCAGAAGATTATATTATGAACTTACTAAAAATACAGGCAAAACGGATGCAGAAATTGCAGCGCAGGAGAAAATATAAATGGCAGTCGTACTGATCAGCTTCCTGATATTACTGTTTATCGGTATGCCGGTAGGTTTCTCCATAGCCATTTCCGGTATCACGTTTTTTCTGCAGCATCAGGAGATCCCTTTTACAACTATTGTCCAGCTGCCTGTAACGGCGACTCAGAATGTAACCCTGCTTGCAGTACCGCTTTTCATATTTGCCGGAAATCTGATGAATGCATCCGGCATTACATCGAAACTGATAGAACTGTCCATGCTGCTCACCGGCCACATGAGGGGAGGCCTTGCACAGGTAAGCGTCGTTCTCAGTACACTGATGGGTGGTGTTTCCGGATCGTCAAATGCCGATGCGGCAATGGAAGCACGTATACTGGGGCCGGATATGATCAGGCAGGGCTATTCGAAGGGATATACCGCTGTTGTCATCGGATTTACGTCCCTGATAACATCGACGATTCCGCCCGGAGTGGGAATGATTGTATACGGGACGGTGGGAATGGTTTCCATAGGACGTCTGTTTGCGGCCGGTCTTACCGTCGGCTTAGTTCTTATGGTGCTCTATATGATTATCGTAAATATTACATCAAAAATAAAGGGGTATGCCGCTGTACGCAGACATCCTGCCGGAGTGAGGGAAATTGCCGGTAATTTAAAAGAAAGCATCTGGGCTGTAATATTCCCTTTTCTGCTTCTGTTCGGCTTGCGCCTGGGGCTTTTCACTCCGTCAGAAGTCGGAGCCTTCGCCTGTGTTTACGCGATATGTGTCGGAATCTTTGTGTACAAAAAGATCAGTTTGAAAACGATTTTCCCGACACTCCGGCAGTCAATACTTGATATAGGCGGTATCATGCTCATGATTTCCATGTCCGGAATCTTCGGCTACGGAATACCCATCGACAGGATTCCGCAGAAAGTTACGCTGCTCATTACAGGACTGACTGATAATCCGTATATCGTAGTAACGCTTGTTGTCATCTTTCTGGCTGTACTGGGCATGTTTATGGAAGGATCTGTCATAATCCTGTTAACGACACCGATTTTACTTCCGCTGGTTACTGCTTTCGGAATAGATCCTGTCGTTTTCGGCCTCATCATGAGCCTTGTAGTAACAATGGGTATCCTGACACCTCCGGTCGGCGTTGCAATGTATACCGTATGCGGTATTCTCGACTGCAAATTGAATGCCTATCTGAAAGAATGCGT
>DCFS01000339.1:0-3119 GCA_002319875.1 Treponema sp. UBA1798
GGCAGAAAAATTCAATTCCGTGCGGCTTCATCTCACCGACAAACTTGTTAACGGTAAAATGCGTGTACAGCAGGGCATTATAGCCGGCTGTGCAGGCGGAACATACACTAATATCATGCAGGCTGCTCATATGATGCAGGGAAAAAGCTGTGGAAACGGAGCCTTTTCACTTTCTGTATACCCGGCTTCTCAACCAGTCTATATGGAACTTGTCAAAAACGGTGCGGCGGCAGTACTTATGGAAGCAGGTGCGACTCTCAAAACCGCATTCTGCGGCCCCTGCTTCGGAGCGGGGGATACTCCGGCAAATGACAGTTTCAGTATCCGGCACACGACAAGAAACTTTCCAAACCGCGAGGGCTCAAAACCCGGAAACGGACAGATATCCGGCGTTGCACTAATGGACGCCCGCTCTATCGCAGCAACCTCCGTTAATGGAGGAATACTTACATCCGCTGAGGAATATGCAGAAGCATGGGATATCCCCGCTTATCACTTCGACGATACCATTTACAAAAACAGAGTTTTCAACGGGTATAAGCAGGGAGATACCAAAGAAGAACTTGTTCGGGGTCCAAATATCAAAGATTGGCCGGAACTCCCCTCATTGGGGAAAAACGTTCTTCTCAAGATCTGTTCGAAAATTATGGATCCTGTAACAACCACTGACGAACTTATTCCTTCTGGAGAAACATCCTCATACCGTTCAAATCCTCTGGGACTTGCCGAATATACCCTGTCACGGAGAGATCCGGGGTATGTCGGTCGTGCAAAAAACGCATTCAAAACAGAAGGCGAACTGCTTGGAGCCATGGAATCCATTCATACCATTGCCGGTTTTGAAAAAATCAGAATAGAAGATATGGAAACAGGATCCGCAATCTATGCGGTAAAACCCGGTGACGGTTCGGCACGCGAGCAGGCGGCCAGCTGCCAGCGCGTTTTGGGAGGACTTGCAAACATCGCTTCCGAATATGCAACGAAACGCTATCGCTCGAATGTAATAAACTGGGGTATGATTCCTTTCCTTATGACAGATGTACCGGATTTCGAAACAGGAGCTTACATATTCATACCGGACCTGTATAAAGCCCTTGACGGCGATATGCAACATATTGCTGCATATATACTAGGAAAACGGATAAAAAAAATAGAACTGCAGATTGCAGAGCTGACACCCGTTGAAAAAGAGACCATCAAGGCCGGATGCCTGATCAACTATAACAAAAATATGATGAAAAAAGAACAGACTGGTCAGAGAACTTAAAAATCAGAAGAGCTGCTGTTACAACCGGTGATAAAAAAGCAGCAGATCTTCAAAAGTTCCGTCTTTCTTTTCATAGCATCCGGGTATGGTTCCCAGGTGAATAAATCCGAGCTTTTCATATAAATGAACCGCTGCTGTATTCGACTTTACAACCGCATTAAACTGCAGCACATGAAACCCGAGGTTAGCACCCTGTACGAGACAGTCCAGTACAAGTTTTTCCCCTATTCCGCAGCCGCGGATATTTTTCCTTACTGCATAACTGGCATTTGCAATCGTAGCACACCGGCCGGTATTGTTAGGATGAAGGATATATAGACCAACTACTTCTCCATTTTTTTCCGCTACGGCAGTGTAAGACTGGGAAGCAAAAAAAGTTTCCGCTTCTTCAGGCTTCAGAACTTCTATCTGAGGAAAAGCATCCGCATCTTCTACAACAGAATTCCAGATCGACCGCATTTCCCCGATATCCTTTTTTTCAAATTTTCTAATTACTATTTCCATAAATTATCAATATCGTCCCAAACGCCAGTTTATAGCACGCTGGAGATATTCTTCATATGCCTTGTTTTCACCGATTCCTTTCCCCGGAGAATCAGAAATTTTAACTACCGGAATCCCGTTTGCTTTCACTGTTTTCATAACAATATTGAGCGGCGGCACACAGGTATCATTTACTAAAAATGTTCCTATACCGAATGCAACTCTGGTCTGATCCTTGAAATATCTGTACAGCTTGTCAGCAAGCTCAAAATCAAGACTGTCACTGAACAGAAGCGTTTTGGTTTTCGGATCTATTCCCAGTTTTTTATAGTGGTTTATCATCTTGATTCCCCATTCAAAAGGGTCACCAGAATCACTGCGTACACCGGAAAAAAGCGTTGCATTTTTTATATCAAAATCAAGCAGAAAACAATCAGTTGTGATACAGTCAGTCAGGGCAATACCCAGCTGCACTCCATACAGATCATGCCAGTCATCCATAACAAATTTATTCGAATAGGCCGGATTCCGTTCCGGATAGCCCTGCCCCGTTACCATAAACACTTCATGTGCCATAGTTCCGATTGGTTTCAGGTGTTCCCTCATTGCAATCCAGACGTTTGAAGTTCCGCCGAAAACAGAATCGCCAAGCTTTTTCTCATCATTCGCCCGCTTGAACATTCTGATTATATCCTGCTGAATATCAACATTCAGCCGGCGGCGCGTACCGAATTCTGAAAAATTGCCAAGACAATATTTCCCACTTTCAAGGTCGTCAATTTTCTGTTGTGCACGGGCAATTGCCGATGTCGTAATTTCATCATAACGGTCTTTATACTGGTAGTAATAATAGACTTCATTCACAATTGAAAGAACGGGAATTTCATAATAAATGGTTAAAAACCACGGCCCAACGGTCCGTATATTCAAACCGCTGGCACAGGCAGTATCTATACTAAAATGCTCCATCATAGGGTGCCATACAGCCAGAAAGGAAATATACCCCTTATCAAGCCATTTTAGAGATGCCAGATATTCAAGTTCTTCTTTTGTAAACTGAAGACGACAGTACATTTCCAGTTGCCTCTTAATTTCAGCAACCATCTCAGCTGTAAAATGGACGGTACGGTTACGGCAGACAAATTTCCATTCAACATTCGCGTCACCGTACTTGCGCATTGCAAGCTGCCCCATACTGAATTTATAAAGGTCTGTATCAAGAAGACTGGTTACTATCTGTTTCACACTAAACCCCGTCACATAATTTTTATATATAGTATCAGCAAATCAAAAAGCCCGCAACCCGAGACGAGAGCCTCAGATGTCAGCTTGAAAAACATGCAGGAAGTCTGTTACAGTAAATATACAT
>DCFS01000339.1:3389-3936 GCA_002319875.1 Treponema sp. UBA1798
TACAGGAGTAATAACAGTATGAAAGAAAACAATGTTCTGAATCACTTCGATGCAGCAGGAAATGCAGTAATGGTCGATGTTTCAGAGAAAAATATAACACATCGCACGGCGGAAGCATCTGGAGATATTATTGTTTCAAAGGAAATATATAAAAGGGTTGCAGAAGGCTTAATAAAAAAAGGTGATGTTCTTGCAGTTGCCCGTATCGGAGGCATTATGGCTGCAAAACAAACAGGCTATCTGATTCCGTTATGCCATCCGCTTCCGCTTGATAAATGCGCTATAGATTTCCTGACGGAACAGACTGACAGCGGCGGTATTATCCACACCATATGCTCCGTCACGTCAGACGGTAGAACCGGAGTAGAAATGGAAGCTCTCACAGGAGTTTCCGTTGCATTACTTTCAATTTATGATATGTGTAAAGCAGTCGACAAAAACATGACCATTACCAATATCCATCTTGAAACAAAAACAGGAGGAAAATCAGGAAACTTTCAGTTCAGGCAGAATGCATAACAGTTCTCTGATAATGATTTATTTCATT
>DCFS01000339.1:4195-19187 GCA_002319875.1 Treponema sp. UBA1798
TAATGATTTATTTCATTATCGCATCACCACGCCCCATTGCAGTAAGACCGGTCTTTGCCAGTTCAAGTATTCCGAACGGTTCAAGGAGAAGTATAAGACTGTCTATTTTTTCCTCACTGCCCGTAGCCTCTACGATTACAGAATCAATGGCAACATCGACAATATGTGCACGAAAAATATTACAAGTCTCTATAATGACAGCCCGTGTTTCTCCAGCGGCTTTAACCTTTATCAGTACCATTTCCCGCTGGCACGTTCCTTTAGTATCACATCGCTCTATTGAAATGACTTCGACAAGTTTTGAAAGCTGTTTTTCAATCTGTTCAAGAGTGTATTCATCTCCCTTCACTACAATAGTCATACGGGATTGCCCGGGATTATGCGTTTCACATACGGTAAGGCTATCTATATTATAACCCCGCCGGCTGAACAATCCGGAAACACGGCTTAAAACCCCTGCATGATTTTCAACAAGAACTGACAGGACATATCGTTCCATATGAATTATTTTCCTCCTTCTGCATAGACACCAAGCAGACGAACATCTTCTGCCGTACGCTTCAAATCCTCAAGAATCGTACTGACATATTCTGCCGATTTTCTGTCTTCAGTCTTCAATTCCGCATCAGCATAAAACCAATATCTCCAGGGCTGCCCGGGAATCGGGCGCGATTCAAGGCGGGTAAGATTCAATTTATACTGCTGGAATATACCAAGGCAGGAGTACAATGCGCCCGGTTCGTTTTTTACACAAAAAACGAATGATGCCATATTCGGCTGGACTCCGGCAGAACGCTGGCATCGGAATGCAAGATCTGTTTCATTTTCAGGGCTTTCCACGCCTTTTTTCGATGTACCGATATAATTGGCTGCAATAATCACAAAACGGGTATAGTTACGCGGGTCATCTTCAATATTTTCTCTCAGTACTTCCAGATTATAATATTTTGCATTTACAGCACTGGCAATAGCAGCATTTTCGACAGACCCCTTTTCCGCTACCATCGTTGCTGCAGTTGCTGTTGATATGGCATCTATTTTATTCCAGTTCCTATTTTCCGACAAAAACTTCGAACACTGAGCCAGTCCCTGAGGATGCGAATACACATTTTTTATAGAATCAACGGTTGCCCCTTTTATACCGAGCAGCGAATGCTCAATACGAAGTGTAACGGCCGCAACGATACTGACATCTCCAAACTGAGCCAGATTATCATAATTTTCATATACGGAACCAGCCAGACTGTTCTCTATCGGAACCATTCCGTAATCAGCACGACCATCAACGACCGACTGAAATATACTACGAAAGGAATCAACTGCAAGAGAATCCGCGTCCACATCAAAATATCGGCTTATCGCCTGTTCCGCATATGCTCCACGCTTGCCGCTGTACGCGCAAACGATTCTACCCGCCGAACTTTTTCTGTCTTCTACAACACGTACTTCAGGTCTGTCCTGCCTGATATGCGAAACTTCCTTCCCGACGACAGGTGCAAGCGCCTCTATATCACGCATCAGTTTATCGAACTGAACCGGATACAATGACTGAGCCCCATCTGATAACGCCTTGTCCGGATTACAGTGTACTTCCACGATTATGCCGTCTGCCCCGGCAGCAATTGCCGCCAGCCCCATTGGTGCAACTTTATCACGAACACCGACCGCATGGCTCGGATCAACGATAATCGGCAGATGTGTCAGTTCTCGGAGTACAGGAATGGCACTCAGATCAAGCGTATTTCTCGTAGCCCTCTCATACGTACGTATTCCACGTTCACAGAGAATTACGTCCTCTGTACCTGAAGAAAGAAGATATTCGGCAGACATCAGCCATTCTTCAATCGTTGCGCATAATCCGCGTTTCAGGATAACCGGTTTGTTCAGTTTGCCGAGGCGCTTAAGCAGCTCAAAATTCTGCATATTGCGTGCCCCAACCTGATATACATCGACGTAGTCCTTCATAACAGGAATATACTCAGATGCTACAATTTCAGTCACTACAGGAAGACCGTAAGCCTCACCTGCCTCTTTCAGCAGTTTAAGGCCCTCTTCTCCCAATCCTTGAAAGGCATATGGAGACGTGCGGGGTTTATATGCCCCGCCACGAAGCATAACTGCGCCGCTGGCTGCAACCCGTGCAGCAACGGACAGCATCTGTTCCCTGCTCTCGACCGCACAGGGTCCGGCGATAGCTGTTATGCGCTGCCCACCGACCCGTACTACCTGCCCGCGGTTATTAGGAATTGCAACAACAGTGTTCTCCGGTTTAAATTCCCTGCTTGCCATTTTATACGGTTTACTGATCGGTATAACGCGGTCGACACCGGGAAGTATAGCAACCTCCCGTGGATCCATTTTGAGCTTTCCGACAGCAGCGATAATCGTCGTTTCTTCACCAATGATTTCGTTTGTCCGGAAATTCTGTTCACCAAGAAAATCCTGAAGCTTCTTTTTTTCATCCTGCGTAATATTTTTCTTTAATACAATAACCATTTTCTGCTATGTCTCCGTTATTTTGCTGTCATGGCTACGGACTTGCAGATGTAAGCCCTGCTATTCCCGACTATTGTTCAAAATTTAACTGCTGTTCAGGGTTAAAACTGACCGTACGCAGGATATCCCCGAACACACCCGCAGCAGTCACTCCTGCCCCGGCACCATAGCCACGGACAGTAAGCGGTATAGGATTATATCGCTCCGTGTGAAATACAAAAGCATTTTCACCGCCCTTTACCGCATACAGAGGATCGTCCTGTCCGACTTCAAGCATTCCAACCGTACACTTTCCATCCTTTATAGAAGCGCCCATGCGGAGCACTTTTCCATGCTCTTTCAATGTTGCTATTTTCCGGTCAAAATACTCATCAATGCATGGCAGCCGTTCAAGGAATTCTGCAGTTGTTCCTTCCATATCAAAATCAGGCGGGAAAACACGGTTGATAACGATATCTTCGAGTTCTATCTCGCAGCCCGCCTCTCTTGCGATAATAAGCGCCTTACGTGCAACATCCATACCATTTAAATCATCACGGGGGTCAGGTTCCGTATAGCGCTTTTCTTTTGCTTCCCGGACAGCCTGGCTGAACGATATACCTTCATCCAGCCTGCCGAAAATATAGGAGAGAGACCCGGACATAATTCCTGTAAAACCTGTAAGCTTGTCGCCGCTTTTAAATAGATTCTGAAGGTTGTCTATAATAGGCAGTCCGGCACCAACATTAGTTTCGTACAAAAATCTGCGGTGCATCGCATTGGCAGTACTCCTGAGCTGGTGATAATAGGCGATATTCATCGAATTTGCGCGTTTATTCGGTGTTGCAATATGCATGCCGGCCTTGAAAATATCGATATATCTTTCAGGAAGATCATAAGAAGCAGTACAGTCCACAAAAACAGGATTCAAAGGCCGTGTTTCCTGAACAAATTTCAAAACCTCATCAAGATTCGACTTACAGAACGTTTTCTTTATATCATCATGCCACGTTTCAAGACGTATACCATCAGGATCAAGCAGCAGCCTGTCTACCGTAGCAACGGCAAGAACTTTTATCTCGATATTCTCTTCCAGCAGTTTTTTCTGCTGGCTTCTGATCTGATCAAGTAGTGCGCCCCCTATTGTGCCCGCTCCAAAAACAAAAAGTTCTATAGACTGAGCTGTATGAAAAAAGAACGAATGAACAGAACGTACCGCCATATCACCAAATTCGCCGCGGATAACAGTACTGATACAACGTTCAGAAGATCCCTGCGCTATTGCCAGAATATTGATACCATAGGAAGCAAGTGCATTAAAAAATTTCCCTGCCACACCGCGTTTTTTTATCATTCCGTCACCGACAATCGAAACAATAGCACAGTCTTTACGGACTTCGACCGGATCGATTACGCTGTCACGGATTTCAAGTTCAAATTCTGCCTTAAGTGCATCACCAACCGCATCCGCAGTACTGCCCCGCACGCAAAATGAGATTGTATACTCCGACGAAGATTGCGTAATCAGAAGGATGGAAACGTTTATTCGCGATACTGCGGCAAAAATGCGGCTCGCCATACCGGTACGGCCTTTCATACCAGTACCGCTTACGCTTATCATTGCGGTGTTTTTGAGACAGGAAATACCACGGACCGCACTCCCAGCAACAGACGATTCAAAAGGCCCCTTTCCTATTCTTGTTCCCCGGGCCCCAGGATGCATGCTGTTCAAACTCCATGCCTCTATGCCTTTTGAAGCAAGAGGTGCAAGTGTTTTCGGGTGCAGGACTTTTGAACCAAAAAAAGAAAGCTCCATAGCCTCTTCATAGCTCATATCGTCGACGATAAGCGCATCCTTTACAATACGCGGATCTGCTGTATAAATACCATCCACATCTGTCCAGAATTCAACTTTTCTGGCACCCAGCGAAGCGCCTATGATAGCAGCTGAAAAATCAGACCCGTTGCGGCCCAGCAGCCCGGGAACAATAGCATGCCCTGTTCCGGCAGACCACGAGCAGACAAAACCGGGGAACAATAATATGCGGGTCTGTGACTTATATTCGCCGTCGCGATACGGCAACAGGGACTCTGCCGTTTTTGCATAATCCGGGTCACCCTCTTTCTGATTCCCTGTGGTGAGGATAAATCTGCGGGAATCAAGAAGAAGAATACTCTGGCCTTTTGCGCGAAGGACGGCTTCCATGATTGGAGCACTGAGTAATTCCCCCATACCCATGATACGGCAATGGACGGTATCGGGACACTCACCAAATGCAGCAGCTCCGGTGAGCAGCTTTTCACATTCGGCAAAAATCGGTTCAAGTTTTTCCATAACTGTTTCAGCGTCAAAACCATTCAGTTTTGACTGCATTTCAGAACAGATGGCAGCATGAACTTCCCGCAGCTGCCTGACAATATGTTCTGCAGGCGTCCCTGCTATGCAACTGTCTATTCCGGCCTGAAGACTGTTTGAAACCCCGGCGATAGCTGAAACGACAACACTGATACGGTCTTTTTCAGCGCGTCCGACAATAATGTCAGCAGAATCAAGAATCCGCCGTGCACTTCCCATTGAAGTTCCGCCGAATTTTAATGTAAGCATATATTCCTCTTTATATAGTACTTTTTTCTATTTTACCGGAAAATGAAATCAATATCAATCTATATACGTATTTTTGCATAATTATACAAAGCAGACGTCACCGGCCGGTTATTGTTACAAAAAACAGAAATCGGTAAAATACAAACATGTATCTGAAATCCGCTGTTCCTGCGCTCTTACTTCTTTGCATGTCTGCCGTTTCTACCGAATCACTCTTCTGTACGCCGTTATACGATATCAACGGTTTTATGCCTGAACAGGTCTATATAGCGACGCAAACGCAGACTTTCTGCAAAGGTTTCAGTTTTTGTATCTATGAAGGAAAAATCTGGGTAAAAAAGGATAAAGACAAAGAGTGGTCCCTTTTTCTTAAAACGGGACTGCCGCATCCCGGTCATAAAAAAAAACTCGGTGGAAATAACTGGTTTGAACAACCTGAAGCTGTGCAGGAAATAGCGGCTGATGGCGATGCGCTTTTTGCTTTTGATACGGAAGGCAGAATGTACCGGTGTTATCTTCAGGACACCACAATAGAAGGTCCTTTCAACTGGCTTAATAATTTCGGCTGGCCTAAAAAACAGGTCATGCATCAGAATGACCTTGTAAGCAGAAAACGCGGCTGGGGAATAGGGGTGCGCCGCAAGGACATTCTCTGGTATGAAGATCGTTTCGGTAACCAGCACCACTATGGAACCATGGGGCTGGAGACTATATATTTTCTGACTGAAAACGGACAGGACATAAGATTCACCGACTCCGGACTACCGGCGGATTTCAGCCGTACCATACTCGGACCGGAGAGGGGGAGTTTTATTGCAGAAAATATGAGTGTCAGCGGCTCCACGCTGTTTCTTATCAATAAAGCGGGTGAAATGTATACACGTCTTATTGACTTTGACACAATGGGCTGCGATCCGATGTTTTTTAAATATACATATAAACCGGTAATGCAAAAATACAGCGGGAAAGAATATCTTTCAAATTATACGCTTTGGGGACTGCCCAGCGAAGACTGGTATAAACAGCCGGATATACCACTGACCGGACAGGCCCGTCTTTCACGTTTTATTACAATTTTCCAGAACGGTCAGGGAAATTCTGCAAGGGAACTGCGGGTTGCCGGACTTTCAGCTGATGGTAAAACAGGGTTTTACTATAAAGGAATCACCGGTGATTCCTGGAATTTTTTCGAAACACCTCTTAAACTTAACGAAACCGCTTTTCTTGAAGATGCCATACCGGGGGAAGCCGTGCTGCAGGCAGTACGCAAATCCCTCCGCGGAGCAAGAAACGAATATTCATATACCGGATATATCATGAAAAATAATGAACGTCTGCCTGGCATAACATGTTCAATATCTGATTTTCCCATAACAACGGAAGGATCGTGTACGCTCATTATTGAAGACGGACACGACAGAAAAACTTGTATACTGTATCCGCTTGAAATATGGACCTACATGATCAGATACAACCCGGGGTTTGACGGCACTCCTAAAAATTATTTCATTACTCCGTCTTTCAGTGACAATATGGTATTGTCTTCCAATCCCCGGTTTTCGTCAATTCTGAATGACATATTCGCAGGACGGAATCTCGAATTATATGCATACACGGCAGAAGTTACGGACCAATATATAGAAATAGACACTACAAAAGGAGCCGATATTCCTTATACATTCTTTATGACCAGGACCGGAACAGATATGGCACCAGAATCATTCAAGAGTACCGTTCTCTATGATCAGCCGCTGCTTCAGGACAGTACAGACAAAACCCTTATACTTGACAGGGATAAAGTTTATACCGTATTTGACGCACCGGAAATTCAGATGAAAATAGAAAACAACAGGAAATATATACAGCAACTCCGTGAAGAACTGGAAATATATAAGGAGTATCACAGAGGATCAACTGTTTCCCGGTGGGGATTTAAGACCGTTGATCTTCTGACATCTATAACACTGCTGAATAAAATCGACTTCCCGAAAATAAAGACTGTTACCATGTATGGTAACGAAATCATGGATACAAATGCCCGTAATTTCCGCAGTATGGCTGAATACCGGTCCCTTACGTATCCCTATCTGATCATGCTTATTCAGACCCGTATCGACTGCTATAATAATGTCCTCGAAAACCTCCCCCATCAGAATGATATTCATATAGACAGCAGATTACGGGACTCCTACCCTGAATATTTTGAGGAAACCGGTATTGCAGAAAAATACTGCGGTTTTTCCCAGGCAGCAGACACACCGGGTATACTTGAAATGTATACCCAGTTTCCGGCCTTTCCCGGATTCCAGCTGAAACTGAACGGCAGTACGGACGGACAGCTTATTTTTATCGAGATTCCTGATATCATTTCAAAAATATTTGTTCCGGATCAAAATATATCCGCCGGGAAATCGTCCGGTATTCAGCCGCTGAACCTGAAAGTTATATTCTATCCTTTAGGAAATGAGCATGCAGGAAGATTAAAACTACGACAGCAACAAAAGGGTTCCTTAGAATGGAACGGTAAAACGATGAAAATCTGGACAAAAGAACATAATACAGGACAACTCCTCTTTGAAGGTACGGTTGTCAGGGAATAAAACATGACAGAACAGGAAAAAAAAGACAGAATCGGTCTGCTCGAACGGAAAAGAAAAGGATTTGAACAAAACAGGAACATAGCGGTACTTGTTATCTGCCTTCTGGGGTATGATACATGGAAATCCTCTATAAAAAATAAACCGGAATGGTATTTTTTCCTCGTAATGTTCATTCTCATGCTTGCACTCATAGGTATCATTATCCGTGATATTATACAGATAAAAAAAATAAACGCAGCCATACAGGTAACACAAAATAATGAGGATGGAAATTTTCCAAAAAAAATATGAAAATCATAGAGTGTCTTTCAGGTACCCGCGAATACGAAGTCATTACCGGTATGGAACAGGTTTATGCTGATATCGGGCAGCGTCAGAATCTGTGGAAAAAAGCCGGGGCAACTATTTGTCCTGAGGGTTGCGGAGAATGCTGTGTTAATTTTGAACCGGATATTCTTGAAAGCGAAGCACTGTATCTGGCTGCATGGCTTATGGAAAACAATCCCCGGAAGGCAGATACTATAGCAGACGGAACATTTATTCCGCCTGCATCAGGAGGAATAAACGGATGTATTCTTTACGATGGTAATTCCCCCTGGCACTGTACGGTATATGAAGGACGATGCCTTATCTGCAGACTGTTCGGATATTCAGGAGATCACGGTAAAGACAATAAATGCCGCTGGAAACCATGCCGGTTCTATCCTGCAGAAAAACTTGAACAGCATATACCGCTGTTAACTCACCGGCAATATACGGAAAATGAACTTCTTGAACTATTCGGTCTGCTTCCTCCCGTTATGTCAGACTGTATGGAACAGGCTCTCGCACTTACTCCGGGCTGCAGCAGGATGCAGCCTCTCAGAGAGGTCCTGCCCTGCACGATCAGAAAACTGAAACTTATCATCGCTTTTAATGGTAATAATAACAATGATGATAATAATAACGGAGAACCTTTATCCGCCTAGGGAACACGCCAATTACATCGCAGGAAATTAACAACAGTTCCCCGGACCTTATCGCAAACCGGTTAGCTGTCCATAAAAGATAATCTGTGATAGACTTTTCTGTCATGAATAAAAGAAACAGCGATCTAGTATCGGTAACCGAAGATATCTTTATTATCCGGGACGCAACAAACGTCGGCATTATAACAGAAAAAATTGAAGCTCATACAGACGTCTATCTGGTAGACAGCGGATACAGTCCTGACATGGGTCAGTCAATACTTGCATTGCTTAACCGGAAATTTCCACCGGATAAAGACGGGAAGCCGTCCTACAGACTACGTGCAATACTTTGTACTCATTCCCATGCAGACCATGTAAACGGCAATGCGTATCTTGCTGATAAAACGGGGTGCGACATCTGGATTACCAAAGGAGAACAGGCAAATCTCGAATCTCCTTATATAGAGCAGACTGTTATATGCGGAGGATATCCATTTCCGGAATTGAAAATACCTTTTTATCAGGCAAGACCGTCGACTGCAACCAGACAGATATTTCCTGATGAAAAGGATATATTACCCGGAGGAACCAAACTGGAGTTTATATCCATGCCGGGACACCATTTTGAAATGACGGCAATTCTGGTTACAACGACGGACGGAAAAAAAGTCCTTTTTACCGGGGACGCAATATTCGGGCGTGAACGCATGAAAAAATACTGGATACCCTTTATGCTTGATCCAGGAAGCTTCAAAGACTCTCTGAAGCACCTTACAGAAATCAGTGCTGATTTTTTTATACCAAGCCACGGTGATATTATCACGGATATCAGTGATCTGGCAGAATTGAACCGCATAGCAGTCCTTTCGACGGAAAAATGTATTCTTTCCGCTCTTGAAAAACCGCTTACAACGGAAGAAGTTCTCAAAGACGTAGCAGATAAAAATCATATTACACTGGGCTTACCTCAATTTGTGCTGATCGGTTGTACAATACGCTCCTATCTGTCATACCTGTACAGAAGCGGACGCATCCGCTATATCATAAAAGAGAATACCATGTACTGGCAGAAGACAGCCTTATAAAAACAAATTTTAACTTGCAACGGCTAAGATTATACGGTATATTTAGAGAATAAGTACAGTTTCTTTTGAAGGAGTATACTATGGCATACAAAATTACAGAAAAATGTATAAACTGTGGAACATGCGAACCGGAGTGTCCGGTCGGAGCAATCAGTGAAGGCGACAATGCACGCGCAATTGATGCTGAAAAATGTATCAGCTGCGGTACCTGTGCTTCCGTATGTCCCACAGAAGCAATTGTTGAAGAATAAGCTGTTCATATCACAAAACGGCAAAACAGGCTATGCGCAGCATGAGCCTGTTTTTTTTCAGGAAACTTCCTATGCTTAAAAAAATCATTTGCGGTTATAAAACTCTTTTCTTTTCTATGGCGAAAATAGCTGTAATACTGCTTATCTGTATCGGTCTGGGTACTGCAGTTGTATGGCCATTATGGAAATTTGCAACTGCAAAGCCGGATCTTTATACTCTTTTTATTTTATGCTGTGCCGGTATCGTTTTTTTCCGGTTTCTGTTTCTAAAAATATGCAGGACATCCAGGATCAAACTGCTGTCATATGCAGCCCAAATCCTGATATTATCAGGTGCATGCCTGGCCTGTATTTATTCTATTCTGAATGGGCATCGTTTTCTGACAATCCCAATACTTGCCGGGGCATTCGTGCTATTCGGTATCTGCCGTTTCGGGCTCCGCAACAAATAAAAAGGTGAATAAAACCAGACAGCTTTGTAACCTCGTACTGGTCCTTTTTTTTCAGACTGCGGCATTATCGTATGCTGCCGGTACGGTAACTGTTATAAATCTTACTATAAAAAAACTTCCTCGTATTCAAAAACTGGACTCGAATGATATCCTTTTCAGCCAGTACGGTGAAGATGTTGAACAGGCTTACATGGATATTGCAAAAGGCAAAAATCCCCAGCAGCTTTTCTATGCATATACTACAGCTCCCTCGGATACGCTCTTTTCCATAGCCGCACGTTGTTCCATTCCGTATGAGACGATAGCCACTCTTAACACTATTCCCAGTACAGATACTCCTGTAGCAGAAAAAACACTGATATTACCAACGGTAGCAGGAGTTTTTGTCCCCCGGGATCCGTCCGCATCCATCGAGATTCTTTTACAAAAAAAGTATGCAGGGCTATTGGAAGAACAGAAAAATATATGTTATACTTTAGATAGCAGAATTTTCTATTTTCTCGAAAATGAAAGATTTGGTTCAACAGAGCGTGCTTTTTTCCTTGATTCATCAATGAAAATGCCTCTCTCTCATTACTGGATTTCATCTTCGTATGGTATGCGCGTCAGTCCGATAACGGGAAAATGGAAATTCCATGAAGGGATAGACCTTGCTGCTCCGCAGGGTACCAGTGTTTTTGCCTGTAAAAGTGGTATTGTTGTACAATGCAGGGAGCATGATCCTGTCTACGGGAATTATATTATTCTCCGCCACAGCAACGGGATGTCAAGTGTATATGCACATTTGTCGTATATTCTGGTAAAAAAGGGAGAATCTGTTTCAACCGGAACAGAAATAGGTAAAGTTGGTATGACTGGTGAGGCAACAGGGCCCCATCTCCATTTTGAAATCCGAATCAATGATATTTCTACCAATCCGGAGAAACTCTTAAAGGAGAGGAAGTAAATCATACTATGGATAACAATAGAAAAAATGTTTTGTCGTTATGCTGTGTTTTTTTTTCCATCTGTCTTTCAATTTCAGGGGAATCATTTCGTGTCAGGAAAACTGCGGTTGTTGAACTGGATACAGAAAATCCTTCTGCAACAGCAACGCTTGGCATAAACGATGCACTGGCAGTTAAATTCCCCAAAGATCTTACCTTTATACAGGGAATTGAAATTGATATAAAAATACCGCAAATTGTTGCAGGATGGCGGGACTCCATGGCGTGGTCACTTTTTGATGAAACTACGCCAGCCCCCGACGATACCCGCATAGATTATACCGGCACTCATCTAATGATCGGTACGCTGCCCTCCCGGCTTTCCTGGACAGTGGATATTCCCGTAGTACCTGCTAACACATTAAAAGACACACCTTATGTATCAAAACTCGATGTCATGCCTGACATCTCAAGCGGATATATATTTTTGCGACTACAGCAGGCCATGAAAGGTACCCCGGATGAATTCGGCGATGCACAGTTTTCAACTTCAATAAAGCTGCTTCTTACAGACGAAGGCAAACTGCTGCTAAAATTATCCGGACCAGAAAAAACATTAAAACCATATTCGGTTTTTGTCGACGAAAAACCGTTTACACTTCTTGGTTCAGGAAATATCCTGACAACCGGTGTTCATACCGTTTCTATCGTATCTGATTTTTACAGGAATGAAATCCGTACAGTCCGCGTGGAACAGGCAAAAACCTGTGTGCTTCCTGTTGTTCTCAGGGGCATAGAGCCGACGATCCAGATAAGCGCACCGGAAAATGCAGCTGTCTATTTTGATACTGAGGAAATAAAAAATACCGGCAGACCGTTCACCGTTATTGAGGGAGAACATAAAATACGTTTCGTTATAGGAGACTATGAGGTTGTAAAAACGGTAAACGCGATAAAGGGGCGCTCATATACAGTATCCCTTTCGATAGATGCAACTATTACGGAAGAGGAGTAGACAACTTTCAAATTTGGACAAATTTTAGAAATATACCAAATATCACTTTTTTTTGATTTTTTATTAAAGATTTCCCGATGACAGGACGATAAATAAAATGTCGGAAGCATATTCCCCTCCCACCCATGCTTCCGGCTGCCTGATGGGCATTGGCCGGCTCCTGCCGGCCATTTTTTTATCCAAAACCTTATTGTTTACTTATGTGTGTTGACATAACCATTCATATTTTTTATTCTGTAATATATGGTAGAAATAAGAAAGCAGACTGTTGTACTTGCATCTCTGCTCTTTATCGGTGCTATCGGCGTAGGTGCCGGAGCCGGTGCCGGAATCGCCGCAACCGTAAATATAAAAAACAATGAAAACTTTACAGAATTCACGACAGCCTTACCCACAAAACTGCTCGATATAAATGGTGAGCTTATAACGGAATTTGCTTCCGATGAAAAGCGGGAAATTATAAGTCTGGGAGAACTTCCCCAGCATATGATTGGAGCCCTGATAACCCGGGAAGACCATATCTTCTTTGAACATCACGGATTCAGCTTCAAATCCGTGATGCGGGCTTTCATCGGAAAGGTTACAGGCCGTTCGCTCGGCGGCGGTTCAACGCTGACACAGCAGATAGCAGGAACACTCTATTGTGACCGCAGCGAAATATCCCTTACCAGAAAAATAAAGGAACTCTGGTGGGCCATACAGATGGAACGCCGGTACTCAAAAAATGAAATTCTTGAACTTTATCTTAATAAAATCTATTTTGGGGGCGGGACCTACGGAGTAAACGCTGCATCAAAGTATTATTTCGGTCACAGTGCACGGGATATCACTCCGGCAGAAGCTGCAATTCTTGTAATACAGTTGTCGAATCCTGCTTTTTATAATCCGTTCGATCACCCGAACCGGGCGATGGAGCGGCAGCAGGATGTACTTAATTCAATGGTAAGAGCAGGATATCTTACGCAGGCACAGGCCGACGAGTCATTCGATGCGTACTGGTCTGATTTCGATTATACACGGACAAGTGCTTCTGCATATTTTATGCGCGACGATAAAGCCCCCTGGTTCAGTGAATACGTCCGCCGGGAACTCGGCAATATGATCTATGGTGCTGAAGACATATATACGGGAGGTTTTACCGTAAATACAACTTTGAACCTTTCCCACCAGCAGGCAGCCCAGGCCATCATGCAAAAATATATCGCCCGGGCAAATACCCTCTATCAGCAGGAACATACACAGCGGTCATCGGCAGCTTTTAACACTTATATTCCCATGACGGAATTACTGTCTCTTGTATTCAACCTGCCGGGTATTAAGGTTTCCGAGCAGAGGGCGCAAACAATTGCGCATGCAACATTTGTCAATCAGATAAATCCTGTGCTTGATGTCTGTTCACTGATGTTCGGGCTTGAAAATCTTAAAGTCAGTGTGGTCAACCGTGCCAATTCGATAGCAAAACAGGCAGAAGAGAAAACAACTATTGAAGGGACAATGATATCCCTGGAAAATAACACAGGCTATATAACTGCGCTTGTCGGAGGCAGTAAATTTGACCAGGAAAATCAGTTTATACGTGCCGTCCAGGCAAAAGTACAGCCGGGATCATCATTTAAACCGTTATATTATTCCGCAGCTATCGATTCCCGGAAATTTACAGCAGTAACGGAAATTTCCGATACTCCGGTCGTTTTTCATACAGCAGATGGAAAGCCGTATATACCGCAGAATTTCCGGGGTGAATGGGAGGGGAATGTTCAGCTATGGTATGCACTGGCTCATTCCATGAATGTACCTTCACTGAAAATTCTCGATGGGATCGGTTTTGATGCGGCCATAAACCGGTCAGTGGCGCTTCTCGGAATCAGCAAGGAAGAACTGCCTACGCGGGGATTTCTGCCGGTCTATCCGATTGGACTCGGAGTCTGTTCTGTCCGGCCCATTGAAATGGCCCGTGCATTTGCAATTTTTGCAAACGGCGGTAAGGAAGTAACGCCCATGGCAATCCGTACTGTAGAGGACAAAAATGGAAATGTTGTGCTCAATCCGGAACGGGATATCCGCAAAGCCCAACAGGCAAAAGGAACAGACATACAGGTAATCAGCCCGCAGAATGCATTTATAATGACAAAACTTCTTGAAAATACAGTCCAATCCGGTACGCTTGCATGGGGTGCAAGTAAATCGTCAACTGACTGGGGAAAGGCCGGATCAAAATTCTCATTCATCGATAAAAACGGTAAAACATTCACCATGCCGGCGGCAGGAAAAACCGGAACGACTCAAAACTGGGCCGATGCATGGGCGGTCGGATACACTCCCTATTATACAGCCGCATTCTGGTTTGGTTTCGATAAACCCGGACAGTCGCTCGGGTTAAAAATAACAGGTTCCACACTTTCGGGAGTTGCATGGGGTGATTACTTCGAGGCAATTCACAAGGATCTCCCGTACAAAAATTTTGCCAGACCTGCCAACGGTGTAATCGAGGCAACAGTATGTTCGGTAAGCGGACAATTGCCGACACCTGCCTGTGGCGACAATCTTACAACCCAGTGGTTTCTGACCGGAACTCAACCTGCGATGGAATGTACCATTCATTCGAATACAAGCGGAAGAACGATTGCACTTTC
>DCFS01000339.1:19552-21611 GCA_002319875.1 Treponema sp. UBA1798
GAAGACCTCAAAACGACAGATTCAAAGAATCAGAAAACCGATTCCGTTCAGAATACCGGAAATGCTGACAATAAAGCCGTACCTGATTATAATTATTTACTGAACTGACGGAGAGTTGTATGCTGGTAAATATTAGTGACATAAAAGTTAAAAAAAGAGTACGACGGGATCTGGGGGATCTTGAACCGCTGAAGGATAGTCTCCGGCGCTACGGATTAGTGAATCCCATAACAATAAATAATAAAAACCAGTTGATTGCAGGCGAACGCCGGCTTGAAGCAGCAAAAGCCATTGGCTGGACAAGTATTAATGCCATCGTCGTTGACGGGCTGGATCCCGTCACAGAACTTGAAATGGAACTGGAAGAAAATAACCAGCGAAAAGAATTTACCGATGCAGAACTCCTTGACGGATACAAAAGACTTGAACGGTTGAGAAATCCCGGCATATTACGGCGTATGTGGACAGCAATAAAGAGTTTTTTCGCCGCGCTGTGGGAATTCCTTGCCTCGCTTATTGAGCAGTAATTTGACGACCATGGCAAAATTCAGGTAATTCTTTTATACCGGGCAGCCAGACAGGACAAGTTTATGTCATTTACGGTTATACAAAATGAGGTACAGCTATAAAAACTTTAGTACTCGGGGCCAGCGGGGCAACAGGAAGGTTAGTAGTGTCACAGTTGGCAGCCAAAGGCAGGGCGGTGAAAATACTCGTACGCCCCAGCGCTATCATACCGGAAGAAATATCGGATAACACAGGCATAGAAATCATTTATGGAAATATAAATGATTTCTCTACAGACAGGATCGGTGATATTTTAAGAGACTGTGATTCAGTTATCTCGTGTCTTGGCCATAATATCAGTCTGAAAGGGATATTTGGAAAGCCTCACTGGCTTGTCTACAATGCAGTAAGGAAGCTCTCCGATGTATTACAGAAATCAGAAGAGAGAAAAAAGCTGATCGTAATGAGTACAACAGCATACACGGATAAAGTACATGGAGAACAAAATACATTCAGGGAACGCATTGTATTTGCCTTATTAAAAGTAATATTGCCTCCCCACGCTGATAATGTTAAGACCGGTAACTATCTGCTTGAAAATATAAAAAGATCAGAAAAAATTGAATGGATTGTGGTTCGCCCTGATTCTCTTATTGACGAGACATCTGTAAGCGACTATGAGATAGTCCCTATGAAGAATAGAAGCCCTCTGTTTAATCCAGGTAAAACAAGCAGAATAAATGTTGCACACTTTATGTGTGACCTGTTATTAAATGATGCACTGTGGCAAACCTGGAAGTATAAAGCACCTGTTATTTATAATAAACGCTGAATAATGCACCAGGCACTATCCAGCATCATCAGATACAATCCTGTAAAAAATAATGATACAGGCGGCATTCTGCGGATACCACTATTTCAGCACGACCCTTATAAATTTCTTCTTGCCGGCCTGCAAAACAAATTCTCCGTCACTGTCCGCATCTGCTGAACAGACAGAAGCTTTGACATCAGCCATAGCCTTACCGTTTATTGAAGCGCCGCCCTGCTGTATAAGCCGGCGTATATCGCTTTTTGTTGTTCCAAGGCCTGCTTCAAAAAACAGATCTATTACTCCGATTCCTGCATCTGCAGAAGCTCTTGAAATTTCGACTGTCGGCATATGGCTCTTGTCTCCTTCACCACCGAAAGCAGCCTTCGCACCGGAAAGGGCCGCTTCAGCTTCGTTTCTGCCGTGAATAAGCGCCGTCACTTCATAGGCAAGCCGTTCCTTCGCTTCATTGATATTCCCGCCGCATATTACGTTAATTTCGGTAACAGGCAGGAATGTAAACATGAGAAAGAATTTACGGACATCGGGGTCGGCAACATTACGCCAGTACTGAAAAAACTCAAATGTACTAGTCATTGAGGGATCGAGAAAGATAGCCCCTTTTTCCGTTTTCCCCATTTTTTTGCCGTCGGAACGCGTTACCAGCGGGAATGTCAGACCGTAACATTCATGTTCAGCATTCAATGCGGTAGTTCCGCCAAGTTTTCTTCTGATCAGGTC